>DASYFA010000105.1:0-3006 GCA_036498705.1 Paenibacillus sp. | reverse complement strand
GACCTTGAGGACGGCCGCCGGACTGAGGCCCGCGATTCCCTTGCTGGCTAGAATTCTGCTGTGGACGTGAGCTCTGTTGTGGGCGTGAGCCCTGTTGTGGGCGTGAGCCTTGTTGAGGACGTGAGCCTTGCTGGCTGCCCCCATTAGAATGTTGACTTCTTTCTTGTGACGCTGTATTACTGCCTGTGGCAGATGGTCTATTGGTATTTGTTTTTGTATTCATGCTTACCTGCTTTTCTTGTTGATTTTTGTTATTACTTGTTACTTGACTCGTTGCCGCAGTGTGCGCCTGATTCCCAAGATGATCGGGACCTTTCTTGGCTGGCTCTGCCTTTGCATTTACTGAGGACGGCTTAGAAGAAGCCTCAGTACGCCCGCCTCCATCGCGTTTAGCTGCCGCATTGCTCTTAATATCCTTGAAGAACTGTTCCACCTTTGTAACAGTGTCGTTCTCCATAACGCTCATATGATTGTTAACTGGGATATTAAGGCGCTTAAGAATGGTAATGATTTCCTTGCTACTCATATTAAGTGACTTCGCATATTCATAGACTCTGAGTTTATCTTTGTTCTCTTGTTTACTCAATATACTCCACCTCCGGCGTTTTCTCGATTTCTTCTCGAATCATATCGGCAAACCCTTGATCCGTCAGTGCTATGACGACCCGTTCCGGCTTTCCAATACTCGAACCAAGACTGATCCGATCCGGTCCAATGATCATAGGGACTTTGTATGTGCCGCATTTATCGCGGAATTTCTTGTGGGTATTATTTGAAGCGTCCCCCGCAACGATAACCATTTTAGCCTCTTTGGACCTGATGGCTTTCATTACGATCTCATCACCGGTCACCAACTTACCAGCACGCATCGCCAGGCCAAGTCGGGACAACATTTTACTCATCGCTATCTTCCTCTTCTCGCTCCTGACTTAGATGGAATTCATCCTCAATCGCCAGAAAATCGTGGGCCAACTGTTCGTAGACCTCTGCTCCTACCGTAGCCTTCAAGGCACGGTCCAGCGCGCGGTTCTTATGGGCGAGCTTAAAGCAAGCAACCTGTCCGCAAAGATATGCACCTCGCCCCGATTTTTTGCCAGTCAGATCAATTGAAACTTCACCCTCCGGCGAACGAACGACGCGGATCAATGATTTTTTGGGCATCATTTGCTGGCAAGCCACGCATTTGCGCATCGGTATTTTTTTAGCTTTCATTTCAAGCCCCCCATACATACTCCCGGTTATGCCTATATCTCTTCAAAGAGGTAGTCCTACTTTGATCACGATGTAACACTGAATGCGTATTCGACATCGAATCTTGAATTCAGCCCGGCCTTCCGATGCTCACGTACCCAAAGTGTACGCACCGCTTCTAGTCCTGGCTTCATCCAACCTTCTCGGTGCTGAAAGTTTGACTTTTTGAACACGCACTACTAGCAAATATTAATCTATAGATACGGAGTCCTGCGGCAATTCTTCCTGCTCGGTCTTCTCTCTGCCGAACTCTTCTTCTGCCTGAGTCTCGCTCTTAATATCGATTTTCCAACCTGTCAGCTTGGCAGCAAGTCTTGCATTCTGCCCCTTAATGCCGATCGCCAGCGAGAGCTGATAATCCGGCACGATTACGCGAGCCATCTTCTCAGCCTCGAACACCTGTACTTCCAAAACTTTGGAAGGGCTGAGTGCATTAGCTACATATTCATCAATATTGTCAGAATAGCGTACGATATCTATCTTCTCTCCATGCAACTCGGTAACAATCGTCTGTACACGCGTGCCCTTCGGACCAACGCAAGAGCCGACTGGATCAACCTCATTGTTACGGGAATAGACAGCGATCTTAGAACGGAATCCAGCTTCACGGGCTACAGAACGAATTTCAACTACACCATCGAATATTTCTGGAACTTCCAGCTCGAACAAGCGCTTCAGCAGCCCAGGATGCGTACGGGACAGCAAAATTTGCGGTCCTTTGGTCGTGTTCTCAACCTTTGTAATATACGCTTTGATCCGATCACCGTGCTTGAATTTCTCGCCAGGCATCAATTCATTCAGTGGAAGATGTGCTTCAATCTTACCGAGGTCAACATAGACATTGCGTAGATCCTGACGCTGTACGATACCTGTAACGATATCCTCTTCTTTCTCTACAAAAGCGTTATAGATCAGTCCGCGTTCCGCTTCACGAATGCGTTGCGTTACAACCTGCTTCGCCGTCTGCGCCGCAATCCGACCAAAATCTCTAGGTGTTACTTCAATTTCTGCTACATCATCCAGCTGAAAGCTTGGGTTGATCTCGCGTGACGAGTGCAGCGAAATTTCCGTGCGAGGATCGAGAACTTCTTCAACAATGAGCTTGCGCGCGAACACTTTAATAGATCCCGTATGACGGTTCATATCTACACGTACGTTCTGCGCTGTATTAAAATTTCGTTTATAACTAGAGATCAGCGCCGCTTCAATAGCTTCAAATAATATATCTTTGCTGATCCCTTTCTCCCTTTCCAAATCATTCAAGGCTTCGATAAAATCCATACTCATTTGCCTCGAGCTCCCCCTTTCATAATCCAAATTAAGTGATGTTAAAAAATAATCGCCAATCTGGCGCTAGCAACTTTACTATACGATACGGCATGTTTCTGCTTACCGATTTCAATAACGAGCTCGTCATTCTCAAAAGAGATAAGACGGCCTTCGAATTCCTTCAGGCCATTTACCGGTTCGTATGTAGTGACAAACACATCCTTGCCAACGGCTTTGGCTACGTCGTCCGCCTTCTTCAGCGGTCGCTCCGCACCAGGCGAGGAAACTTCAAGAAAATACGCGGATGGAATCGGATCATTCGCATCTAGCTTCTCGCTAAGATATTCGCTGATCCGGCCGCAATCATCGATGTCAATGCCTCCGTCCTTGTCGACGAAGACGCGTAAAAACCAGTTGCTGCCTTCTTTTACATATTCAATATCAACCAATTCAAAGCCGTTCTCCTCTAGATAAGGCATTACCATC
>DASYFA010000104.1:0-2577 GCA_036498705.1 Paenibacillus sp. | reverse complement strand
AAATCGAGAAATATATTCAGGGATTCCTGGATCTGCTGTCACTAATCGGGCGAGCAAAGTGGCATTCGACATGGAATGACAAGCAGCGCCTTCATCTGCCGCAACATTTGGAAGCCAACTTAAAACAAAACCGTTCATAAGCCATAGGCTATTGAACGGTTTTGTTTGTTATTTACTTTAACGTCTGAGCAATAATCTCAAGAGCCAGTTCAGAAGTTTTCACGATATCCTCAGCTTTAATCCGCTCGCGTGTCGTATGAATGTCTTCATAACCAACAGCCAGATTTACAGTCTGAATACCCAGCCCATTAAATATATTTGCGTCGCTGCCGCCACCTGACATGAATGTAGTGCCCGATAGACCAAGCTTACCTGCTGCCTTCTGTGCAAGTGTAACAACGGGCTCCTCCTCGGAGAGATGGAAAGACGGGTATACAATCATACTGTTAAAGACGCCCTGTGTATGATAGTCCTGGCAGGTGGATTCCACCGCTTCCTTCATTCCAGCAATCTGCTGTTCGAGCTTCTCTTGCGAAGTACTACGGGCTTCTGCGTACAGCTTCACATGATCGGGGACAATATTCGTCTCTCCCCCGCCTTCGAACTTACCGATATTCGCCGTGGTCTCCTCGTCAATCCGCCCGAGCTTCATGCGAGCAATCGTCTTGCCTGCCACCTGGATCGCGCTAATACCATCCTCAGGATTTACCCCAGCATGGGCCGATTTACCGTAGATCTCAATCGTGATCAACGCACGAGAAGGCGAAGCTACACAGATCGTACCCACATCTCCATTCGAATCAAAGGCAAAACCGAATTTAGCATCCAGCAAGCTAGCATCAAGCGCCCTAGAGCCGGTCATGCCCATTTCCTCACCTACGGTAATAACGAACTGAATTTTCCCATGAGGCAAATTCTGCTCACGCAGCACCTGGATAACTTCCAGAAGCGCAGCTACACCTGCTTTATCATCAGAACCAAGAATTGTCGTTCCATCACTGCGGATCCAGCCATCTTCCCCTACGATAGGCTTAATTCCCACTCCAGGAGCTACCGTATCCATGTGGCTAGTGAACAAGAAAGGCTCCGCATCCGTCTGAACACTCGGATTCAAAGTCGCGATCAGATTCCCGGCACCATGTCCCGTTTTGGTCATGGAATCATCCTCAACAACCTCAAGTCCAAGCTCTGTAAATTTATTAATCAGAAAATCGGCAATTTGCCGCTCATGTTTTGTCTCGCTATCTATACGAACCAATTCCAGGAAACTTTGAATCAATCTTTCCTTATTGATCATTGGACTTTCCTCTCTTTCGCGTTTACGATATTATAGAAGAACACTAACTTAACAAATCTATTTTAAAAGGAGTTAAGGTATGTCTAAAAAATGGTTGAAAATCGTAGTCTATCTGATGTTGTTTGCCATGGTAGGTTCTACATTATTTGCGTTGCTTGAACCTTTACTTATGCGTTAGCATCTTCCCATATCTCCTCATAACCAAAGACTTCATTGAAATAAGGAATGATGTCATGGGCCACCTGTTCTACAGTAAATGTCTTACCCGTGACATCTTCCAGCGAAGTTACCCCATATTCCTCAATACCGCACGGAATAATCCCGCGGAACCCTTCATTCTGTATGCCTGATTTGATATTAAAAGCGAAACCGTGGCTTGTTACGAATCCTCGGCGATGACGGCATTTATTAAACTTCACGCCGATCGCTGTAATCTTGACATCTCCTACCCATACTCCAGTATATTCAGGCTTCCTTGAGCCTTCAATTCCGAACTGAGCCAAATAATTGATAATTACCTGTTCGAGATTTCGTAAATAACCATGTAGATCAAGGCCATGCTCGCCATCCAGCAACAATAGAGGGTATCCAACAAGTTGTCCTGGCCCGTGATAAGTAATATCCCCACCACGGTCAATTTTAACTAGAGAGATTCCTTGCTCCTTAAGCTGTTCAGGACTGAGCAGTAAGTGCTCTGGATGCTGCTGAGAGCCGATCGTATATGTCGGCGGATGCTGAAGAAGCAGCAGGTGCTCCTGCTGCTGTCCGTCGCTGATCGCTTTTACTAATTCTTTTTGCTTATCCCAAGCTTCCTCATATTCAATCAATGGAGTATAGCTTACTAATAAAGATCTGTTCATGATGATGTCCCCCAGAAGAATCAATAAACTTGCGTATCAAGCGTGAAGCCTTCGATATTATCCTTCACACGTTGCATAAATCGTCCGCAGATGACGCCGTCCAAAATCCGGTGATCAAGTGATAGACACAGATTCGCCATCGAACGAACCGCGATCATATCATTGATAACAACTGGCCGTTTCACAATCGATTCGAAGGTCAAGATTGCGGCTTGAGGATAATTAATAATCGGCTGTGTCAAGATCGAACCGAAGGAACCTGTATTGTTAACGGTAAAGGTCCCACCTTGCATATCATCGAATTTCAACTTGCCTGCACGTACCTTGGAAGCTAGATCGTCGATGTCCCGGGCCAGTCCAGCGATACTCTTCTGGTCGGCGTTCTTGATAACCGGAGTTAACACGGAATCCTCGGTGCCG
>DASYFA010000103.1:0-16856 GCA_036498705.1 Paenibacillus sp. | reverse complement strand
GAGATGCTTCTTATAGAATTCAGAGTCCCGGTCGTTCACGTCCAGACCGTTCATCTCGAGCATTTTCTCTACAAAACGTCCGCCGACCGTATCGCGATCCAGAAAAGCAGCCTGAATGCGCTTCGCCAATTTTCTGGCAACTGTCGTCTTGCCGGTTCCAGCTACCCCTACAAAAAACACCAATTTCTGCACTCCAATATCCCCCTATTTGTAAGTTAAAATCAGTGTATCATTGCATAAGGATGGAACACAATCCTGTACTGGGGGCAGACGCCTATTTTTCAGATTAAACAGAACTAATGCTGCGTAAAAGTTATCCAAGCAATCTCTAACGAAACGTGGTATCGCTATTGGGGCCAAAAAGGGGTAGTTAAATTCCCACCTGATTCTACCTCTTCGCGGGTAATCACCGTATACTGTTGTTCCCCTAGCTTAATTACGCTCCCTACCGGTATATCCAGTTTCATGCCTAATGAGACTACAATCCGGAATGTATACGTGGAATCTTTCGTCTCACCGCCATCCGTACCGGCAGTCTCACCGGGCTTAAAATTATTCTTAAATCCGTCAGGGTTAGAAGCGCCCTCCGGATCAGTTACATTGGAATTGCCTGCATTAGTCGGGTTGGTTCCGTTAGTTCCATTTGTCGAGTTAGTCGAGTTGGTAACATTGGCCCCATTGGCTCCACTCGTTTTCGTATTTTGGGAACCCGATTGCGGCGTGTCTTCTTTCCCCGTTTCCTTCCCACTTGCTACTCCATTTTCGCCTGTACTAGCGCCCGAATTATTACCCTTTGCCTCATCTATTCCTTCTGTATCCTTTATTCCATCTGTTCCATCAACTTCGCCACTTGGATCTGTTGTCCCCGAATCTACCGTTCCAGCATTCTCAACCACACACTTCGAGTCATACTTCAAATCCTTAAACTGCTGAGCAGGCTGGCCATGCGACTCGATCGTCAGATTCGATGGATCAAAGAGCTTGCACTGCTCCTCCTCTTTGAACAGAAATACGAGCGAAGTCGTCTCGTTTCCATCTTTACCTTTAACACTGTCAGCATACACAAGCACCCCGGACTCCTCGATCGGAGCAGGTGGCAGAGTTGCTTCAACAGGCGCCTTTGTACCAAGCACGCCTTGCTGCTGCAAGATGACTAGAACGCCAACTGCCACAACAAGACCCAAAGCCACAATAAGGGTGGTCATTCTTACCTTCTTCCCGTTCTGAACAAGAAATCGCTTGAGCGGTGAAGAAAGCGTGAGACGCGCATCGGCAAATACTTTCGCCAGCGGTGCTCCCGCTTTATCGAAGTAACGGGTCCGATAGTCTCTGCTCTTAAACGCATCTCTATCATGCTGCTTAAAGTATGCTAATATTGCCGAGGAATAGCCGGAAGATAGTCCCCGAGCTTGAACGAAGTAAGGACTGCCTTGCGACCAGAGCATAAATTCGTAAATTCTCTCCTTGTCCTTGGCATTCCGCTGTAAATAATCCATGACTTGATTGTAATCAATAGTCCCGACTGCCGAGTCTTGGCAAAATGCCAGTACGATCTTTCCAAACTGATCTATTTCGATACTGGACTGAAGCCATTTACGCCCTAGCTTCTGGATCCGATCCAGTTCCTCTGAAGACAAGAGGCGGAAAACATCCTCCGTTGGCTCACGCTGCGCAAACCATTCGTATAACGCTCGCAGCATATCCGCATGACTGCGCTGCTTACCGTCAAGTTGCAGGCCGGCAAAGGCATCCGCTTCACCTAAAAACGCTGCAGATGTCACCTGATCCTGGGTCAGCTTGTCCAGTTCCAGCTCAGCCAGCAGCAGACGCTTAGCAGAAAGCAAGAGAAGCTCAGCCAGCTCCGAATCCGCCACATTCATTCCGCTGTCAGGAAGAGGCGTTCTTGCCCATTTACGGATACTATCTACCGTCATATGGACAGAAGATAGCAATCGCTGTTCCTTGCTCAGCTTGTCCGTTAGACCTACAACAGATATTTCCTTGAAGGAAGCATTCTGCAGTAAGCCCGGATGAGCGATCGCCCAGCTATGCACCATGTTCAGAACTTCCTTTGAACCTTGCGTCTCCGCAAGCTTGTTCTGAATGTAAGGATCGAACAACCGGTTAGACAGCTCACCATTCTTAAAGACCGTACCAAAAAAGGCTTTGCTTAGCTCCGACTGACTCTCTACCAAAGCATACAACGAATAGGCGAGCTCGGTCCTGCCTTCAGATAATGAATTATTAATTGCATGAATCAAATAATTAACGAGCTTAAGGCCATAACTTCGGCTCTCTAACCGATAATAATCCCTGAAGCATTCCACTATCGCCAGTTCTACTATATTTCCTTGCTTGATGCTATCAAATTCCCGGTCAAATGCAGCCAGAAATATATCATTCAGCCGAATTCTAGAGTCCAAGGCACCCTGGGGCTCCAAATAACCTAACAAGCCCCGCAGCACGGTTATCTTATGCTTTTCATACAAATCCCAACGTTCCGCTTCAATCTGATAGAATACGCACAGCTCGTGATAGCTAGATAATAAGGTCCGGCGCTGGGGGTCCATTCCCGCAAGCATCTCATCAGCGAAACGATGGAAGTCCTCCAAGACTTCAAGCTTACCAATCGCATTCCAGACAAAATCGAGATAAGGCTGTTTGCCTTCGTCTACCTCATCCTGTGGTAAGCGCCCAGAAGCAAGGTCGAATACATATTCTTTCTCGATTCCTCGATCATTAGGACGCAGACTACCGCGTTCCACGAATTGCAGATGTATAAACTTTCGGCTCTGCGGTTCCTTGGCATAGGTGATAAATCCGAAGCGGCGGCGCAGTTCGAAAGGCAGACAGGCGAATAGTACTTTAAGCAGCGCTACAGAATATTGCGATATCTGCTCTGCCGGAACATCAAGCGCGACATACACTTTTTTTCTGCCTTCTCCAACGGAGGTCATGACGGCCAATAACAACTGTTTGAAGCTTTTCTCGTCCAGCTTTATCTCCTGAAGAAGCTTCTCAGCTGTCAGACCTATCGGGCTGCTCTGCACATGTTGATGGTTCTGCGATTTCTGCGGTATGTCGTCCAGCTCCGGGAGCTGCCGACCGATTTCCGTGTAATATTTCTCCGCATAATCGGCATTAAGATAATTTCCGTAATGGGTCACGATCTCATCTTGCCGCGCGGATGGAATCACGTAGTTATGCGTCAGAAATGCACTGCGCAGACCGGTAAAATCCACGGGCTGATAAATGCTCCGCCCCAACACTGTCTCTCCACCCTCGGTATGGAATAGATGAATCGCCGGCGGATAACTACTTACCTCCTTCTCTCCCCGGGAGGCCAGCTCTGCTGGAGCATCATATCCACAAAACGGATGGAGCTGCTTCTTAATGAATACGGCATCCAATCCATCCGATACCGCGACAGTATCGAACCCTTCCGTTCCGCGAAATATACCGCTCCGCTCTCTGGTATACAATTGCTGCTGAATCATTATGGGGGAAGCTTGCCTCACGGTCACTCTCTCCCCTCAATATAATTCAATTTATAGAGCAGCCAAATGAATGGTTCATCCACGCGTATTGGCTGCACAACATTCTGCAACTTCTGATCAATAGGATTACTACCGAGCGCAGATACTGCAAAATACCCTGTATCCTTGAAATAGACGTCCATTGTCCCTTTAAACGGCCGATCTACCTTTTCGATAAAGCGGCGAATTTCACCATCGATATTCTCGAATTCAGTTATATTAAAATACTTGCGATGTACCGCATTATTAAAAATATTGCTGTTTGACTTGATATACTCCCCTTCTTCATCCTTTAAGGAGTGAAGCATATCGCTCTTCGTCAATACTACCGCTGTCGGAATATCCGTCTTCCCTTTATCTTCATAGGCGATGAAATCGCCAAACATCGTCAACACCACATCACGTGGTTCATCATATTGCGATACCCATTCTCCCGGCTTATCTCCAACATTGATGCGGATTTTCTCCCGGATCGAGCGTATTTGAAGTGGATCGACCATGAACAGCAGTCCTGAGGAATTCTTGATATGCTGCCCCTGTAAGCCAAGATAGTCCTGATCCACCATACCCTCACCCGCAACATCAAAGAAAACTAATATTAGCGGCGGCTTCGATTCATCCTTGAATACAAACTGGAAAATAAACGGCTCCTGCATTTTCTCCTTTTGGGTGGAGGCCAGCAAATCACCACGCTCAAACAGCGGCTCTTCGTATAAGGTCCGGAATTTACGGCTGATCTCAGCGTTTAGTGGCATACAAGCCGCATCAAAATGATCTGCCGTCGTATTCTGCAAGGTATGGATCAATGACGTCATGTAGACGGATTTCCCCACCTGAGAAGCCCCAATGATCGAAATGATATTGCTAGGCACTTTACCTGCAGTTACCGGCAGCTCATTATGACAATGCGGACACAATCTGTGCCGCGTCACTTCCCCATAGCGGTCATTCAATCCAATCAGTACATGATCCGAATAAATAAGATGCTCCTCTGGAACGTCCTGGGGACGCAAAATAGCTTCCATATCATAGACGGTATCGAGACCAAATCTCTCCCTATATTTATTAAGAGCCTCGTCCTCGCAAAGAGCATAGTCCTCATCGTCCTCACGATAATGCGACGCTCTAAATACCACTTCGCCCGGGTCGAATTTACTGAAGCAATAGGGGCATACAATATCATAAAATAAAGGCCGCTCTTCGGCCTGGGGTTTCCTTTTAAACAAGTCGAACAGACCCATCTCCCACTCCTCCTCATTTCACAGTATGTTTACTCCGGAATCAGCTCGTATATCCTTCCATACTTAGGACCATCCGTAAAGAACAGCCTCACATAATCGTTCTTTCCAACCTCGATCGCGGGCAGCGTGCTCCTACCCGAAGGGAAATCTCTCAGAAAAGGATATACGGTCCCGTCATCTATACTTACTGGATAATTCCCCTGCTTCTTCACATAACAAAGTGCTTCTTTTGGAATCTCTACTTCTGCTAGCACCGATATTTGTACCGTCTTATATTTACGCAGCAAATTGCTCTTATGAGAGATAGAGTAGCGGATCTTAGCCCGGCCCGTACTGAAATGGACGGTGTTCTGCCCATCAGGCTGATGGACCAAGCGTTTATCCCCATCATCCATCAGACAGGCATAGACTGTATAAGCTGCCAAGCCAATCGTATCTATCCGGTCAACATAGCCTCCCGCCGCTTTATATTCTTCACGGGTATACAGCCTAAGCCCTGCAACAGAGGAAGGATAGCCGTAGCCACCTTCCCCCTGCTGCTCCCTATCTAAAGGCCCTTTGTAGATATAGACCGCTTGTATTCCATCAGGCCATTGCCACAATAGCTTGCAGCGATCCTCATCGATCTTGTAACTAAGCTGTGTTATGAGCGGCAAGCCTTCCTCTGCTTCAATAAACCGCATTGCTATGCCCCCTTACACTTTTAATGCGTGTTCAAAAAGGTCGGTTTTCAGCACCGAGAAGGTTGAATGAAGCTAGGGACTGAGGAGCGGAGCATAGGCAAAACCTACGTGAGCACCGGAAGTCCCGGCTGAATTCAAGATTCGATGTCGAATTACTTCCTGATTTGCTTCGTGATCAAAAGCGGACTTTTTGAACAACCTCTTCTAGAATCCTCTATTGCGTCGATCTCTGACGGATTCTTGGAATCCCGTCTTGCTGTCCTGAAGTGTTGCCCCTCTGCGACGCATGACCGTTCGGGCACCATCCGCCGGCATCGGGACGGCAAGCGTGAACATCGTCATTACCGAAGCAAGAACAAGGCATGCTAACAGCCGGATCAACGCATCAGCTAATGTACCTCCACTTAAGCCAAACTCCAACAGTAGCCCTGCAAGCAGCCCGGATACAGAACCGCCGATCGTAAAACTTTTAGCCAAATGACGATTATCGAACATCATTCCGAGCGACAAGCCCAGTAGGGCGCCTAACCCTAGTACAAATATGATTCTTAGAATCATATAATAGGCGCTGTCCTTCATCGGTCCAGTACGTTCCGTAACCAGAGTACGTTCATTCAAGTTGTTGTCGTATATAGTCTGGAATACAAAAGAAAGATTAGACGCATCCGCCACATCATAATACTTTCCGCCTGTCTTGGTGGCGATCTCCTTGAGCAGTTCCATACCCTCAATATTACCGCTAAGGCCAAGACCGATGGTGTTAACGGATACGCCTCTATCCTTGTAGTCAGCCAGAACTCTTGCCGTATTAACTTCGCTTACCCCATCCGATAATAGGATCGCCATAGCCCCTCTAGAGCTAGGCTGTCCTTCGATCTGCTTCATTGATGATAACAGCGCATCACCAATATCTGTCCCTGCATCGGTCGGCTCGAGCGCATCAATCGCTGCATAGACTTGATTCTTCACATCCTGATCACGGACCTGGACAAAGGGCTGAATGAGCTCAGACTCGTTATTGAACACAATAACTGCGACCTGCTTGCTGCTATCCATTTGCCCGATCAACGACTTGGCCGCTTCATAACGGCGATCATCGGGATCGGTCTCCAGCATGCTTCCAGAATTATCAATAATTAAGACGATATCGTCTACCGATTTCGCTTTACCTACATTTAACTCATATAAAAATTCTAAAGCGGTTCCTGCAAGCAAGAGCATTACTAGCGTCGCCGGTACAAGCAGCTTCCATGAAGTACCGACATAACGTTGTCTCCATGACGACCCGTTAAGACGGGGTGAGACCATTTCCGCGATCAAACAGAATAAACCTACGGACAGGGCAAGTATTCCGAAGTAAAGTCCAATGATGACGATCCAGGGCAGCCTGCCTTCTAGCTGATTAAGCAGCAGTTCTCCGATTACAGCTCCGACTGCTCCACCAATAAGACTGAATAGCACCAGAAGCCAGTTTATTTTACGCTGCATTCGTGCACTTCCTTTCTAAATTAAGTGCTATACAGGGCAGCCGTGTGAAATGTTCCTACGATCGCTGTTGCTCCCAGATTTCTTGATTCATTAAATTCTCACAAGGTAGAAATCCGGTCACAAAGGCGAACGCTACGCTTCTTCAGAATCATTTCACACTCTTGCCCACTACGACTTTTTCGTACGCAACGGGTGATATAGTCAACAGATCTCTGGTAGTCGCGATTTCTCAATCCCATGAAACTCATACCCGTTCTTTAGATAGGTTTCATAATAGACCTTCCCGTTCACGTAATACATCAGATCCTCTGGATGGAATCCACCCATGAGATTCAGCTTCTCTACACCACTGCTTCGTCTCTCATGAACGCAACCAAGTTTATAGATCCTTGATGTTTCATCCGCTCGGAAAATATGCTGTACGAACTCGCTCGTGTAATCGCCGAACACATACTTTTCCTCATAACGATGCTCTTGGGTGTAATCGTACAGCCGAAGCTGTATCGCGGCATTATCCTCGAGAATACGGTAGAGCTTCTTGAACAGCTCTTCCTTGGTAAGTACGGTTTTGTTCCCGTATTCGACAGCCACATTGGCCCGCTGTAGCAGTTCTTCCTCGAACGTGCGTGAGAACATCGGTGACGTTAAAATGGTCTTGCGGCAAACCTCGATGAGCTTATCCGCCAACCCCTCTATGCCTTTCTCCAGTAGACACCTCGAATCTCCCATTGTGCTCTCTGTGAAAAACGCATGCTGTCCCCGTTTACTTTCCCACTGCTCCATAATGTCAGCAGTAGTGCGCTCATAGTACTCCATAATGTTCTGTCCAATATAATCATCTGCAGTCTCAATACTGCTCAGCGCTGTATCACACAGCAATTGCTCCAGCGTCTCAAGCTGACCGATCACTGCAAGGTACCGGCCATTCAATTGCTGAATAGCTTCTTCAAACTTCATGATCAGCTTCAGTCTCGTCTCCAGAAGCAATATCTCTCTTCTCCGGGAATAGACCTGGTCGAATAAGTAGCGGATTAAGCTTCGTAGATTATGCCGATCCATCAGCGGAACACGCGGGAACGACTGCTCTTCCACGCGCCCCTGACGGAACTGATCCAGCTCGGCCCTCGCCGATGCCAGCCGCATTTCCGCTTCCCTGCGAGCGTTGCGAAGCTGAGCCATGATTCCAGTGGAGCCATTAAGCCCCTCATCCGCTGTCCATGTGGCCAGACAGTATACCTCAACATCAGGATAATCGGTCAGCGATCGCTTGATCGCCTTATCGATCCACTCGTCAGCCTTGAACTCCTTCAGGAGACGCGCTGCCTCATCCTGGAAATTACCACGGAAGAAGCTCTCTCCTCCTCCGCCAAACAAAGCTTCCTCCGCTTCCTTCAGAGACAGCTTGCGAACCGCATTATAGCTGATGTCATTCGTCATCAAGCCATGCATTTCACCTAGACGTTCCTCTGTAGGAATCATCTCTCCTGCAGCCCGATCCAGCCCCATTCCATCCACTCCGAAAAAGGCCAGCTTTTCTGTAGTAGATAGATCGGGCTCCTGCTTCATCCGAACTAATAAACCCTTGTAGAAATGATGTAGTACAGCAAGCGCGATGGACTGATTCGGACGTTTTACTTTAGACAATCCAGCGGATACAAAGCCTTGCCGTCCGGACTCCGTCATAATGTTGTTTTTGAATGAAGTATTGTTATATACCGCATTGTTCGCATGGAACAACGGCTCCTTCTGCTGTCTGTTCTTGAGCAGACTAATATGAGAAATCGCCTCATAGCAGGTTTGCAAGCCACCTAACGAAGCGAATCCCCGCTCATCCCGATCTGACATAATGTAGACAAGGTCAAATAACGGAGATGGCGGATGTGTAACTGGGATCGAAAGTCCATCCTCCGTCACATGAAGGGGGGCGCTGAATGTATAATCCGATCGCTGCATTAGACTCAGCTCACGCAGAAACGCAACGCCGAGCGAGCTGCTGTATCCAAAAGCCTCTGCCCCTTCCCGTTCGCTGATCAATGCATACAGATCCATCTGTACTGCCTTGAATGATTGACGGAATATCGCCTCCGCCAGAAGCGATATTTCCGGAACAAACACATTAAGCGGGTCATCGACCCGCGTAATGATAGATAGGCGAACTCGGTCGAAGGATGGATATAGTCTTCCATACTCCGCCAGAGCCCCGCTTGCTTTTCTCAGAATTCGGTTAAGCTCCGGCAATCCATGCTCTTCTTCATAGAACTGCCGATACATATCACGACGGGAGGTAGGTGAGCTCGAGCCCTTATGTGCCGTAACTGGAATATGGTATTCCAACACCCGAGCAGTAGCAGACTCCTCCGCGGAGCCTGCATGGAGGTAGATCAGTCCCTCGCTATTCTCCCATCTCTTCTCATTCATCTGCATGATCGGTTCAATGGCCTCACGGCTCTTGTCACCGATAAACAAAAACACTGCGGGATAATGAATACTGCTCTGGTCATCACCTCTACCGGTAAGGCGTTCTTCCGCCCGGTCATATTCTGCCGCGAATTGCTCCAGCTTCTGTGTAACCATTATTTCAACCTTCTGCGGATATCGGTCAACTTGGTTGTTATCTGCTTGTAGAACTGATACATATCCTCACCGTTCGCCAGTTCAACCTTCTCGTATTCCAGCGAGTCCCGCCCCTCACGGAATCGATCAGCGAGCTCATCCATCGTTTGCAGTAACGGCTCGATATTCTCCGAAGCCGTTAGCTCCGAGGCGCGACGTGACGCTTTGCGCATCAATACGCTATGACTCTTCTCATCCAAGCCTCTGAAATGAGTAAACACTTCGTATTCCACATAATTTTGGCTCTTCATCAGGTTAGCAAATGGCTCCCAGGCTTCTTCTTCCGGATCACGATCGTAGACATATAACGCGCCCTTCTTCGTAATCGTCATCGAATACATCGCTTCGATAAACTGATCGAGCCATTTCTCATCATCCTGATGCTGCGCCAGTACCGCATCCAGCTTCGCAGCCATCGCCGCAATTTCTTCATACTTCGCGATCTCCTGCCGCACGCGGGTAATCAGTTTTGGCGAGCGAATCAAATTCTCTTTGGCCAGCTCTTCATTAATGCTTCCGAATATATCTTTAACGCCTTCTTGTGGAAGTCCCTCAGCAAGTAGTTGCTTCAGATCAACAGCACAGCGTTTCACCTCGCCTAGATTTGGCTTTGGAGCTTCTAGACGCATATCATACGCTGCCAGCTTATCTTGCAAGGAGAACGACTTCGTTAACCTTACAGAATAACGGCTGCTCGTATTTTGATCCGCATCCTTCTCCACAATTACCTTTAACAGAAGCGATTTGGCGAACTCCTCGCGCACACGAGCATTATAGCTTTGTACCCGTGCATTGGAATAAGTATCGCCCCAAGATCTCTCAGGGATCGGCGAAGGCAGGTAAGTCCAGTTATTCTTCTCTGTTTGTACAAGGTGACGACCGATTCCTTCCTTATCCAAAATCGTCCGTTCATAGCTCTCCTCATATACTTTGAGCGGCGTGTACACAAACAATGGTACCCCGTTACGCGTATTCAACCAGAATATACGATTCTTCACCTCGCTCTCTTTGACCGTGAAATGGGACTTCCCGACCGCATTGTTCTGATAGTTGCGAATCCCCTTCAGGATGCTCGGCGCCTGCACTGGGACAGATACGAATCCCCAAGAAGGGAAATGCAAATTACCTGTGCTATTCGACAAATGGAATACCGGAACAGCTTCCTCGTCCAGCTTGCTGGCAATTTGACGCTCAACAAACTTCTCGATCGGCTCATCCTGGCCATATTTAATGACTAGGAAATCCTCCATTGACTTCGTAATAAGATCACCGAACTTATCGGAGAGGAAAGTAGAAATGGAGCTAACAATATCAATTTCCTGCTCCTTCACCCATTGATCGGAGTGATCCAGCAATTCCGTAGCGAAATCACGGATCAGGTCATCGACATCCTTCTGATCCATAATGCCACTGACAACCTTGGAAATGTCGGGTACGCTCACGATGTTCCAGTAGTAGGTTTTATTACCCTTATGGTCCACCTGCTCGTCACCGCTCGTCAGAATGTCCCCGTTCTTGGAGAAGATCGAGCTAAGTGCATTTAATATTTCTGTGAATACACTATAAATGCGGTTATTCTCCCGATTCAGCAAATCATACAGATCCTCATAGAACTCAATCATTTGCTCTGTACGCTGGGCATCTGCGTGGAGCCAATATTCATTTATTTTTGCTTCAATATAAGCGTTCTTCTTCTTCTCCTTGGACACAAATGCACTCTTAGCATCGCCCAGCTTATCATCCGCTTGATCCTGTGCAGCCTCAATATCGCGAGGAATACGCACTAAATTCTCACGCAGTGCCTCGATATAGGAGAGCAGCATTTTCAGCAAACAGAAGCCCTTCTCCGTGTAAAGCAACCGCGATACATAAAACGGCCCTTGCTCCGGATGCAAAAACAGACGACGAATCTGGTCGCTGAACTTCTCGAGGAATTCCCCTGGAAGCTGCTTCTTCGCTTTGATATATTCCTCTCTCGCCCGAGCGAGGAAGGTTTGCTCCAGCTCCGTGTCCATATTCACGACTTGAGACTTCACAACATTGGCATAGCTCAACCGCTCGCTGTTCTCATAACCTGGAAGTGGGTCGGGTACGCGAGATTCAAACGCTTTAACTATACTATCAAGGTCAACGCCCATCTTACGGGCAAATTTCTCTACTTCCTCCTGCGTCGGCGATTGCTGGAACATTTTGCCCATCTTATCAAACAGACGATAGGCCAAGTAGGTCGTCATTTCCTCGATCGGCAGCACAGCTGAAGAGGCCCCAATAATGTTGTATTCATAGTTAGCCGGGTAAGCCTTGTTCATTTGTGCGATATTCGTACGGATATTGCTTATATAATCGTGAATAGCAAACTCTTCGCCAGATTGCTTCTCTTCACTCGCCATGAAGTTCGTAATGTTCTCCGCAGTTACGTTCATGCAGTAATCATAAGCGTTCTCCAGCAGCTTGCCCTCTGTATTGGTTGCCGATATCAAATGACATAGATTAAAAGGAGGCAATGGCGAGTTAACTGTTAAAATATTTCCGTATTGCTGATTGAACCTCTCACCACGACTATCTACGTTCATCCAGTAATCAAGCTCTTTCAACGCGGCATAACCATTTTTCTTAATGTACTCGCGCGTATGCTCGCTTAGACTCTTGTTGGACAGATTGATATCCGGGGTGAACAAATAACCGAGCGTATTCACACGGTCGATACCTGCCGAACCGTGATCACGTTCAATAATACCGCGTACAATATAGGCGATATCCAGGAAACAGCCACTGCCTGTGCCGCCGGACAAGCCGGTAAGTAGAAATACCATCAGCTTCTTGTTTGTACCTACTGATAAGGTCTTGATTTTCTTATCGATGGCCTGCACGACTTGATTAATCTTCGTGAAGAGAAGCAGACGTCCCGCCTGACGTACACCTGCCGCACCGTTCATCCCATCAGTAATACTCAGCTCGGGTGACAGCCAGTCGGTAATGTACGGCTCCAAAATACTGCGGTTCTGTAACAGCCCGCCAATTTCCGGATTGGACAACAGTACAAATTCATTGATTGGGTCAAGCCCGATTCCTTTATACCTTTTACTGCGATCCTGCTCGTTGGTCTCAAAAGCAAGAAACTCCACATTGTCCGGCTTATCGCGCTTTTTCTTGGACAACGGATCCTCCGGCAGTCTGAATCTGCGGTTAATTTGATATTTCAGGCGAAGCAAGGCATCAATCCCCGTCCCGCCAAGACCGATAATGAGGATCGGATTATCAATTGTATCTACTCGAATTTTATCGCTGACGATACCTCCGCCAAGCGATACATCTAATTGCTGAATATGTTCTCTAACGATCGGCTTCATTAAAATTTCCTCCTTAATTAGGTTACACAAGTTAAACTATGGTTTGTATGGTTCAGGGCAGCCGTGTGAAATGTTCTTCAAATAGATTCAGAATCATTTCACACTCTTGCCTAACTCCCGTACTTTAGTTCAACTCACACCAGGTACTCTATGAAAATCGTCTTATCGATATGCTGTAACGGTAATGTCACTCGGTCACCGCTCTTAAGCTCAAGTCCTGCAGAGGCATCGACAGCCCGACCTGATTTCTCGATAGGTGCGGCTGAGGCATTACGCAATGTAATGCGATCTCCCTTTGCCGGGGTAAACATAATTTTCTCCGTTTCCTTCAGCTCAGGTGCCAGCTGTAGCAGTTGATGGAGATTGAATTTCCCTTTGAACGAGGTAAGCTTCTTATACTGCGGGAAGGATTTCTCGTTCGTGTTCTCATCCCGAATCTCGATGACAATCTGGCCCACGAATCCGCGATTCGCTTTCTTAACCGCCGCTGCAACAAAGTAAGCAGCCGCTGCAACCACAGCCAGACCTATCGCTGATATAACAACGATGAGCCAAGGAAATGGCTTCTCATTTTCCACTGTTGTCGGGTTAGTAGGCTGAGCTGGTGTAGCCGCCCCTTTGCCTTTGGCACTTAGTGTTACAGGAGTCGATTCCCTGTAGAAGCTTTTTTCCTCTGCGCGAACCTTCAGTTCGTAATCATGGGCTTCGGAAAAACTAAATGTTCCTTCGAATTTGTCCCCCGTATTGTTAAGCTTGATTTCTTCGGTCTTACCGCTGTCGATATCCTTAACAAGGAGGACAGCGCTCATATTCGTATACAACTCGTCATTTGGCAACTTCTGCCCATTACTTGTAAGATACGCTCCGATTTTCACATCATCACCGGGCTTATAGCTCTTCGCTGCAATGGGGTCCATCTCGAGCTCGAGATCGTAGTTAAATACGAGATTAATATCGATCTTGTCCTTGTCCGCGCCTTTAACCCTTAGCTTCCAATCCCCCTCGTCTGGTGTTAACAGCTTAATCAGAGAATAGCTTTTCGACTTGGATAAAATAACGTCATCCGAAGGGATAGCCACTTTATCACCAGATGGGTTAACCAGCTCTGCCGTGACAGGATTAGCTGACATAATCGAAATATTGGCTTCAAGCACACTCGCATTCGGAACGTTAACCGTCACTTCCTGGAAGCTTCCGTTACCCGTCATGCTTTGAACAGGTACGATTTTGAGCTTCAGGTGGCTGGCAAATATTTCACTAAGTATTTGTGGAAGATCATTCGCCGAGCTGGTTGAGAACGACTTAGCACCTGTCTGCTTGGCCAGATCTTCAAGTGGCGCCTTATTCAGCTTGCCGTCTGCATTCAGCCCGATCGTATATATTGGAATGCCTGCTGCCTTAGCTTCAGCAACGGCCTCGCCAAGCTCTTTATCAGACTCGCTTTGCGTCCGTCCCGAGCTCTTGTCGAAATCATTGTTACCGTCTGCTAACAGAACGATCATCGGCTCATGCCCCGGGTCGGCCCCGTTTTGCAGCACCTTAACGGCCTCGCGAACTCCTACCGCAATATCTGTATAGGGGCCTCGATCCAGCCCATCGATAAAATCTTTTAAATCCTGCTTATCAGCTGGAGACTGAATCTTGAGCAGCGCCTTCTCACGCTGCACTTTGTCCGTATATGCCACAATCCCTACCTTGTCACCCTGAGCGGATAACATGTCGATGAACATCTTCATCGCTTCATTTCCGACTTTATTCGTGTCGCTCGTCTTCATCGAGTTACTTGCATCGACAACGAGCACGGCATCGATTAATGAAGTCTGCTGAGCTTGGGCTCCCTTCGCTGCTGCCGAGGCTCCATAAATATTGGTGCCAACAATGCCTACTAGTAACCATAAGGCCATCATAACCGTCAATATACGTATAGATTGTCTATATCGATGCTGCATAATATTGCTCCTTTAATTTGAAATAGAATAAAAGAGGTTGTTCAAAAAGTCCACTTTTGATCACGAAGTGAATCAAGAAGTAACCAAGGCATCGAATCTTGAATTCAGCCGGGCCTTCCGGTGCTCACGTACCCAAAACGTACGCTCCGCTCCTCAGGCCCTAGCTTCATCCAACCTTCTTGGTGCTGAAAACCGCACTTTTTGAACACTCACTATAAGCGAATCTACTTTGTGACCTGCTTCGTGATCAAAAGCTGACATATGAAATTAGAAGTAGGTCCAAATATATACTATACTATGATAATAGATAATGCTTAAGAAAACGTTAAGATAAAACAAGACTAAGATACCAAAATATGCTAAAATACGCGTCTATTTTTTGACATTCCTAAGATAGAATGATCGCCCTCAACATTAATTACGAAAGGAAGCTGCATATGGTTACATACGCATGTCTTGCTCTTATGTTTCTATTTGTCATCATTAAGTCCCTTATATATTACTCTCGCAGAAAGCAAATCATTGCTCCCGTTGAGCTCGACAGAAAGCTTCTAACATTAATCAACCATGAAGAGAGAGAGCTATGAACAAGAAAAAAAACGTTATTTTACACCCTCCATTAAAAACGAAATATGCCTACGAAAGGTTAAGGTGTTGTAAATATTGCCAGAATTATACCGCGCTGCAGGAGGAAAATTGCACCGTCTGTGGTAAATCTGGTCTTCGCCCAGTTTTGGAAAGAGCGCGTCATGCCGCTAAACGAGCTCGGTATAATGACTTGCTATTAGTGTCATTTCTCACGCTGCTAGCACTTCTGTTTAGCGAAACCTTTCAGCTTATGGCCATTTCTCTCGCATCAGGAATTATCCTGTTTGGGCTGCTCTATTTCGTGCAACGCACTGCTCTCGATAGCCGGATCTCGATAGAAATGAGCAAGCTGATCGAAGTTGATCGTGACAAAATCACTGCAGGACTGGTGCGGAATCTTGAGACTGCAGTCGCACATGGAGAAGAAGGTCGCTCCTACGAAATGATGCGGGACATTGCGACCATCATTCATGACGACCATATCCGTAAGCTCCAACTAATACTTTTACAGTCCTTCGTTCTAAGAAAAGATATGGAGCTGGAACTTACGCCCCTTTTGCTAAAAGATTTCGATTCTGATCTTGCCGAGTATATTGGTGAGCTCGCTAAAATCAAGAGAGAACTCATTAAAGATAAAACATTCCAATATGTTATAAAGTATGAACAGCAATTTCTGGCTTTGGAGCGAGGGGAAGAAATACTGGCAGGAGTTGCCGGAGCCGCCGTTAGGTTGAAACGCTACGTTCTAGCCTATTCGGACTTCATTGCCAGGTATGCCCGCAAGCTCCCTAAGGATCGTTTTCTCAGATTATACCGAATGCTCGCTGAATCCCCCAATCTTAACTGGGGAAATCTCTCGGCTGAGACAGCCCGAATCTACGAGGAAAAGTATCAGTGGGACGCTGATTTTCAACAAATTAAGCCGAGGTCTACTATAATATGACGTTAAAAAAATGGTTAACCCTGCATCATCTGCTCATTTTTTTATGTATAATGACGATTCCTCTGTTAGTCTACAAAGGGATTGGAATATCCCAAAAGCTTAACGCTGTCCAGACTGCCGAACGCTTATTCCATGAGAAGCTCTTCGTAGAAGCCGTGGACTGGTATCAGAAGGCTCAAAGTAATCGGACGATTCGTTATAAAGAGGAGCTCATTTCCTCCCGCCTGGAGGAGCTGGCTCCTATCACTGCCATGAAAAGAGACTTGGAGAACATTGCTGACCAAGCTTCCAGGGCAAATCGCGAACAGGATTTCGATTTGCTTATGGATGCATATGCAAAGCTTCAGCAGGTACGAAGTCAGTATTTAGCGCCGGAAGAACCCTACAGTGACTATTACCGTCAGATGTCTAGCAATTTCAGCATTTCACAGAACTTCACCAGCTATTTCAAAAATTTCAGAACGT
>DASYFA010000102.1:0-15768 GCA_036498705.1 Paenibacillus sp. | reverse complement strand
GCATTTGCCTGAGGGCCGAGCTCTAGAGGTATAATGCAGAAGCAATACTATCGTAGGAATTATCTCTGTATATCGAAGGGGTTATCTCGTAGTAGACATTCTACTTACGGGATAACCCCTTCAAAGATTATAAACCTCTAGCATTTCATCTATATTTCGAACTCATAGTAATCTATTACTGGATCTTTGCCTTACGGAAGCCATCAAAAATACTGATAGCTGTAGTGATCAGAAAGAGGAAAGTTCCACCGCTAGTGACTACGGTTTTAAACTGTTCTGGGGTAATCCCAAATAAGTCGGAAATATAATTAATGAAACCCAGATCGAACAGATTCGGGTTCAATAATATAGTGATCAAAAAAATAGCACCCGCCAACTGAACACCTGTATTACATAATGCCATTCTTTTCGTCCAATGCCCCACGATATATTTATACAATGCAAGTGCTACCTCGAGACCGGCCAGTATGATTACGAACGGCCAATATCGAAGCAGAATTTCCTGATTAAAGGTTGGATACAGAAACTCAAGATTCTCCTTGGTACCTTTATACACACCTACAAAACGATCGGCATAGAAATAGAGAGTTGCCCAGATGGCAGTCCAAAAGAGACTTCCAAATACCTCTGCCTTAGAGACTACTTTCTTCTTAGGAACATGGGCCAGCTTCTTCAAGTCATCCGGTGTCCATTTCTTGAATCTTGAAGTAATTGGTTCGTTTCCTTTGTTTACAGCTACCCGTTCTATAATCGCAAACACAACTGTTAACCAGAAGAAGGATTGCGCAATTACATCAAAAGAGCCGACTATTCCTTGAATGATAATGTTCACAAAATGATTAATCACAGTATTTAACTCGCCACTGCCATTATAACCAATAATATTCTCGGCGACGGTCGCAATCACCGATATTAAAATGGCGATCGGCAATATCATTTTTAACAGACTAACATACAAATCGAAATAGCGTGGTCCAATGAGATGCATCGGTCGGTCCACATATCCACTGGCCAATACTGCCGGATTACCTAATTTCTCAAGTACAGCCTTTACATCATCCTCGCTGTATTCATCCGGCAGCATATCCTCAATGGTGGAACGAAGCTCCAGTGATACATCCCCTCGGTCCTTCTCCGGTAGCCGCCTCGTAACCTCCTGAATGTAAATATCAATCAGATTCATGGCCATTCTCCTCTTTTAATAAGTGGTAAAGCTCTTTGGAATTGTTCATCCATTCTTGCTTCAATTGCCCGAATATCTCAAATCCATATTCACTTAATACGTAATACTTGCGTGGTCTGCTCTCGGATGTATCCCAACTGCTTGATACCAGTTCCTGTTTCTCTAACCTGCGGAGCAATGGATATAGAGTACTTTGATCAATCCCGATGCCCGATTCTTCCAGTAGCTGAACAAGTGAATATCCATATTGAGGTGTTCGTAATTGGCTTAATACCGCTAAAGTCAGCGTTCCTCTTCTAAGCTCCGTAATCAATGAATTCAATAGAGTACTCAATGTTACACCTCATTTCCAACTTACTATGTGTCATACAGTATATGTTCTATACTATGCATCATACAGTATTGTTGTTCCAATAGCAATCAGAATTTCCCATTAATAAAAAAACTCGGCGGCCCGACTTCGGTGTATTACCCGAAATCAAGCCGCCGATGATGGCTGCTAATCTATATATTTTTACGAATTATGACCGCAGAGAACGATTAAGTTTATTTTGCAGTTACGCCGCCATCTACAGGTAATTCAACGCCTGTAATATAAGAAGATGCATCCGACGCAAGGAACAGCACAGCCTCGGCAACTTCTGGTGCTTGGCCTACACGAGGCAGTGCTGTCTGCGACAAGAACCATTGCAGCATTTGTTCGTTCTTGATCAGATCTGAGCTCATTGGAGTCTCGATAAAGCCTGGATGAACAGAGTTTACACGGATGTTATCCTTACCGAAATCAACGGCGGCCGCTTTGCTCAACATCCGAACCGCTCCCTTCGATGCGGTATAAGCACCGGCACCACTGCTTCCTGTCAACCCTGCTATCGAAGAAATATTAACGATTGAGCCACTTTGCTTCGCTTGCATATGCGGAATAACATACTTCATCCCGAGAAAGATGCTCTTCACGTTAATATCCATCACTTTATCCCATTGAGACAGCGTGGTATCCAACAAGCCGAGAGGTAAAGATACTCCGGCATTGTTAACGAGGGCGTCGATTTTACCGTACTTTTGAATCGTGCCATCTACAACCTTTACCCATTCTTCCTCGGATGCGACATTATGTGCATATGCCACTGCTTGTCCACCTGCCGCTTCAATTTCCTTCACGACAACTTGCACTGCAGCCTCGTTAATATCTGTAGCGACTACACTTGCTCCCTCTTTGGCGAACAGTATAGCTTCTTCACGCCCCATTCCGCTTCCTGCACCTGTAATGATTGCCACTTTACCTGTCATACGAGCCATGTCAAACATCCCCTTTACGATTGGTAAGCAATTTGTTCAATTAATAATTTATATAATGATAGAATGACTATCATTATGGAATTAATTCTATCACCATTTATCCCCAAACTCAATTTTGTATCATCTTTGGGATAAGCTTCTTGGCTTTAGATACGAAAAAGCCTGCATTCCTCTAATGAATGCAGGCTTAAACTTTAAACCATGCTGCCTAAGACTTATATTTTCGAACAAGCTCCAACAATGCTTCTTTTACATCGCCATCATAGAGGCCTCCGTGATAGCAGATAATACGCTCTATGTCATAGTCCAGCAAGCGCTGTACAGAGCGTACAGCCTCTTCTAAATCAAGGGTAAATTGTGGATTGGCGATATTTAGCTGACCCTGCTCAATAACTACGGCATCTGCCGCAATTAATGTTTTGCTGGAGGGTAGATATAACGAGATATGACCTGGCATATGGCCGGGCGTATGAACAATCTCGATTCCCCCGCACCAAGGCAGAAGTTCGTTGCTACGGACTGTCTGATCGACAAGTGCCGGTTCGAGCGATTGCAGCGAACGAATAAATTGCTCTGCCTGCGGTTTGGCTTCATCCGGTACAGCACTGAGGGTGGATTGCGCTTGCTCTAGTCTTAGCGAACGTCTCGTTCCGTCAACATATGGTGCATCCAATTCATGTGCAATGATCCTGATATGCGGATAAGTCCGTTTGATCTCCGCAAGGGAACCGATATGATCGATATCGTGATGTGTCACGATCAGTTTGGTAATCGACTCGAAGGCGATGCCCTGCTTGTCAGTCGCGGCCTCCAACAAATGCATAAAATCAGGATAACCACAGTCAATGAGAATGGTATCCCGCTCATCCTGCAGCAGAACCGAGGTAATCACCTGCTTGTGCCCGCCATACTCAAATTCGATATCGAGCAAATGATAATTATTCATAGCTGCCTCCTTGTATCTATGTTGTTCAAACTAAGCTTAGCTGATAACATAGCTAGGGAAAAGGACAAGCATGACCCAGCATCAAAGTAGTCCGCCTCGCTGTTCGCGAATAATTCTTCTTACGCTATGCTCACTTAAATAATAATGTTGCGCAAGTTCCTTCACTGATATTCCTGAATAGAAGCTTTGCAGGATCTCGGAATTCCGTTCTTGAAGCATCCGCCTATAACCGGAACACTCCCCCCATTGCCGCTTCTGCTCTTGTCGGATCGGAATATATAAATAGTCGCCCTGTATATATTGTTGAATACTGCTTAGTAGTTCCTCTGGTAATATCGATTGTGCATTCTGGTATTTCATCTTTCTACTCCTATCTATATAGCTTATTGCGTTATATAGAGGAGCAGAGAGTTCCAGCTCAGTATGAGACAGGCTCTAAGCAAAGATAAGTTGGAACTCTCTGCTCAGAGCCATATACATAGATACGTACTAGTAAGTTTACCATGCAATCAACTCCTGTCATTTAGCAATATGTAGTGACGTATATATCCGTACTGCTTTATTTGACTCTTAGGTTCTTCGTGATGGATTCACGTTCGTTCTTCGTCAGACTGCGGAATACAAGATCATAGGAATGGTCGATCATCGCCTGCAAATCCACAAGCGGAAGGCTGCCATCTACGATGATCGTATTCCAATGCTTCTTGTTCAAATGATACCCGGCCACTACGCATTCATGCTGTTCCCGTAGGTTCTCGGCAATTGTCGGATCACATTTCAATGAGATGTTCACCGTGTCCTGCTGTCCGTGCTCGCTCAGAAGGGCGAACATCTTCCCTCCCACTTTCATAACAAGCGGCTCCGGGCCGAATGGATAATCCTGAACAGCCCCTTTCTTGGAGGAGCAATAGGCAATCAGCTTACTATACACAGGAATCTCTCCTTTATCTTATAAAATAAGATGCTGGTGCTAATATACCATGTTTGCTGGAAAGATCGCATCATATGTGAGTTAATCCTTCCCTAATATAGCGATTTGAACTTCATAGACTCCTTCTGAGAGGTTATTATTGGATTATGTAATCTAGAAAAGTTCCTATTACAGTTCATTTCACGCATAACTTTATCTTTGAAATATGTCATGATATACTTACTTTTATAAAGTTACTTATTTATTTGTGACCGTCGACTTATGAATTAAGTGTCTTCGTTGATCCCCAGATCGGATTCCATATTGAATCCAATCCAAGGGTAAACTAATAATACTATTAATAACAGAGGTGACCCATGCTAACCATCTACCCGGAAAATCAGACTGAAAGAGATAATTATAAGCTGCTGATCGGCAGCATCATCCCGCGGCCAACCGCATTCATTACCACACAATCCAATGATGGCGTTGTGAATGCCGCTCCGTTCAGCTACTTCAATGTCGTGACCGCAGACCCGCCAATGATCTCCGTATCGATTCAAAGGAAACAAGGCAGCTACAAGGATACCTCGAGAAATATTATTGAGACGGGTGAGTTTGTCGTTCATATCTCAGATGAGGATTATATCGAGGCGATTAATCAGACGGCGGCCAATCTTCCGCCGGAAGAGAGCGAAGTAGAGCTAGCTAAGCTCACCACCACCCCCAGCGAGAATATCAAAGTTCCAGGCATAGCCGAAGCCAAGATCCGCATGGAATGTGTGCTGGAGAAAGCGATTGAGCTAGGCGGCACCCCTTCGTCCCCGACCTGTGACCTTATTATCGGTAAGGTCGTATGCTTCCATATCGAAGATGATCTCTACGAAAACGGGCGAATTGATGCCGAGAAACTCAAGCCGGTTAGCCGCCTTGCTGGCAACAACTACTCGAAACTAGGTGAGATTTTCGCTATTGCACGGCCCGAGTAAATGAGCAGCTGGGATCATTCAGAGTCCGATGCTATAATAACAACAAGCCATATGAGAGGAGAAACAAAGAATGCATAATCAAAAAGCATTGGAGAAGGATTATGCTCTTATTCTGGATCTGTGGGAGAAGTCTGTTATAGCTACGCATCATTTCTTGGCTGTTGATGACAGGCACAAGCTAAGGGAAGAGATTCCTTCATACTTTCCACATCTTGATGTGAGGCTATGGCATATTGAGGATCGATTCATTGGATTCACGGGGGTTCATGAATCCCATCTCGAAATGTTATTTCTAGATCCCGATCTTACCGGAAAAGGGTACGGGAAACAAATTATCCGATCTTTGATCGACGATTATGGAGTAACGAGCGTGGATGTGAACAAGGACAATGAAAATGCCACATGGTTCTACTTAAAAAGCGGCTTCACCGTTGTCGGCGAGAAACCGACTGATGGCGAAGGCCGCCCCTATCCGATCTTAAATCTAAAATTAAAATCCCAATGATTATCGCAATCATTGGGATTTTAACATCTCCAGCACCTGGCATGAATAATTATGTCGGTCTTCCTCTATTTCATATCTGATTCTGCTTGCGGTACTGCAGCGGAGAGCGCTTCGCAATCTGCTTGAACACCCTGCCGAAATGAGCGATGTTGTCAAAGCCTGTCTCCTCGGCGATTCTCGTAATTTTATATTCTGTCTCCCGCAGCAAAGTCTGCGCTTCCCGAATTCGTATATAGTTCAAATATTCAATCACCGTAAAGCCCGTCGTTTGCTTGAAAATACGACAAAGATACGTCTCACTAATAAAGAAATGCTCGGCAATTTCCGGCAGGGTCAGCTTCTCCGCATACTTCTCGTTCAAATATTCAATGATGCTGTACACTCTACGCTGCTTCTCACTCGACTCAGGTGGTACCGGCTCCGACTTAGCTTCGCGAATTCGTTGAATGAGAATCAGCATCTGCAGTAGCAAGGCTAGCAAATACTCCGGTGACCCGCTCCTTGCCTCCTTTTGTTCGCGTAGCATGGCATGGAACAAGTCTTCAATACGTCCCTGCTCATGCACATCCGGACGAAGCAAGAAGCTCTCGCCCTGATACAAAGGCAGATCCCCCACTCCGAACCCCATCAGAGGTTGAATGAACAAATCGTCGAAATTAACCAATACCCGTTCATGCGAGGAGCGCCCCTTGCTCGTCGTCCTATGCAAATGGTTCTTATTAATAAACAGCAGATCGCCGACTCGCAGAGAGTAAACCCGGTCATTGATATAGTAGTACCTCTCTCCAGCCAGCAAGTAATAAATCTCATAACCCTCATGAAAATGATCGGAATCCATATTGAAATGCCCGGTACGCTTGATCTGTTCTACGGCAAAGAATGGTGTTGTACTCATGGAACATCCCTCATCCCAATATTAGAGGTAGTTCAAAAAGTTCACCTTTGATCACGAAGTAGCACTGAAAGTTTATTCGACATCGAATCTTGAATTCAGCCGGGCCCTCCGGTGCTCACGTACAAACTACGTACGCTCCGCTCTTCACGCCCTAGCTTCATCCAACCTTCTCGGTGCTGAAAACTGAACTCTTTGAACATGGAATTATGGATAATATATACATAGTTTTTCGTGGATTAACTAATAAACGCTTAGATTCTTGCATTTCATATACTATAAAATAGATTCATACCAATGTAAATGGAGTGATCATCTTGTCCAAGAAGAAGTACGTCATCGTAGGTACCGGAGGTCGGGCAGAATTTTTCTATAGTGAGCTGGTTAATACTTTCAAAGAAACTTCAGAGCTGGTAGCAATTTGTGATCTCAATCAGACCAGAATGAATTATGCGAATAAACTATTACAAGAGAAATACCATTATCATGAAGTTCCCACTTATAAAGCAGATAAATTTGATCAGATGATCGAGATGACGAAGCCGGATTACGTGATCGTATGCTCGATTGATCGTACACATCATAAATATATCGTTCGTGCGATGGAGCTTGGCTGTGACGTTATCTCTGAGAAGCCAATGACTGTGGACGAGGAAAAATGCCAGGAGATCTTCGATGCAATCGAACGCACCGGCCGGAACTTGCGCGTTACGTTCAACTACCGCTATGCGCCACATAACACGAAGATCCGTGAAGTGATCATGGATGGAACGATCGGCGAAATTCTATCGGTCAATTTCGAATGGTTGCTCAATACCCAGCATGGTGCTGACTATTTCCGCAGATGGCATCGTGACAAACGAAACAGCGGCGGACTACTCGTACATAAGTCTACACACCATTTCGACCTGATGAACTTCTGGTTGGATTCCAGACCGGACACCGTATTCGCCATGGGCGATCTTCGCTTCTATGGTAAAGAGAATGCAGAGAAGCGTGGTGTTACTGAATTTTATCAACGGGCTTATGGCAGCGAAGTGGCGAAGAATGATCCGTTCGCGCTCCATCTTGACCAGAATGAGCATTTGAAGAGCATGTATCTTGATGCTGAGCATGAGGGCGGCTACCAACGAGACCAGAGCGTATTCGGAGACAATATTAGCATTGAAGATACGATGAGTGTGATGGTTAAATACAAGAACAAGACGGTGATGAACTATTCACTGAACGCTTATATGCCTTGGGAAGGCTACATCATCGTATTTAACGGTACAAAGGGGCGTATGGAAGTGCGGATTACCGAGCAGTCCTACGTCAATTCTGGCGGCAATAAGGAGGATGAAGGTGCACTACAGGGCATGAACATCATGATATACCCTCACTTTGCAGCACCCTACCGTGTCGAGATCGAACAAGGCGTAGGTGGCCATGGCGGCGGTGACCCCGTGATGCTGCGCGACATCTTCGATAAGAAGCAAGAGGATCGCTTCAATCGTGCTGCCTCTCATATCGACGGAGCGATGTCGATCATGACCGGCATTGCAGCCAACCGCTCAATCCGCACCGGCCAACCTGTCAAGGTCGACGACCTGGTCCAGTTCCCGAAGGGAATATGGAAGTAAGGCTAATTATGTAAAAAATGTCCCGATGACATCACCGTCATCGGGATTATTCAACTTACCGTCCTATTACTGTACTAGCTCTTTAACTAGCGCATTTCTATATTTGGCATTTATTATGAAATACCCCAAGCATTGAATCGTCATGAAAATGACGAAGCAAGATGCCGTTACAGTACCCAGTGAACCGCCGACTACCTCTCGCAGGAACAACACGCCAGTGAAAAAGAATAAGCTCGCTACCACAAAAGGTACAAACATTAATACAGCAAGCTGCCGGGAAACGATCGACGTAAGCTCCTTCTTAGAGAGCCCGATCTTCATAATGCCTTTATATTTCTCGCGCTCTTTATCTAGATCCGTAATTAGTCGGAAATAGATCATGCTGAGCGCCGCGATCATAAATATCAAACTGAGCATAAAGCCTACATAGAACATTAAATTTTTCGAGTTCTTATCCACAGCAAACAGATGCCCTGCGCTGAAGAAGCCAAATTCTCCATGATCACTATGCCCTATGCTATCTGTTAAAAGTCGGGTCGTAGCTACGTCATCTTTCCAGTTGTCGACGTTATAAGCAAACACATGAATCAGCTTCAAGCCTTGCATCCGCTCAATAACTATATAGTCCTGATTCGATACAACCATGATGTGATTGAAATAACCAGCAGGTATAATACTTTGACTGCTTCCCCCTACGACATGAGCGGTCATATTCGCTTGTTGAAGGATCTTTTGAATATGGTCAGGAACCCTTAGATCGGCCTTCTCCTTAGGCAGGCCGCTAATCATATAAACCTCATCCTTATCTAAGGAAATGGGTTCTCCACCAAGCCCTTGAATCGCCGCATTGTAATTGCTTAGAGAGATGATGGCCTGTCTCCCACGCTCATCATTGTAGAGAACATCATATTTATAGGAGGTATAGCCGGGCTGATCTTTCAGGCTTTGCTGTAGCATCTCCACATGCTCCGATTCATGCAGGTTATCTGTATGAGATACGTACATGTAGTCAAACGGATTATTCGCCTTCGTATTCTGCTCTACATTCACATTCGCACTATACAATCCCACAATGGAGAAGAATGTTCCCATTAGCAACAGAGAGACAAGATACATCATCTTTACGTTACTGCGTAATTGCGACTTCATTCCGGATATGGTAAGCATATTCGTCTTCTGAAGATAACGATTCTGCTTCTGAACAATTTTCAACACGAACATGGATAGCTGCATATATAAGAAATACAATCCGATCACAAAGATAATAAACAAAGAAAGTACACCTAGACTGTTATCCGATATTTGACGGACGAACGTTGTGTTGTACCAAAACGTCATCATCAATAGGGTCCCCCCCGTTGCGATCAACGCAAGAACCAAAGTGATTGGAGAGAAGCGGACCTCTGCCTCCGTTTTCATATCCGACTTGAGCAATTGGATGATACTTTGCTTCCGGATGAACAGCGGGGAGAAGAATGAGACGAGCAAGAATAGAATGAAGAACATCACCAAAGTCAAGATTATGGCCTTGATTGGAAAATACATCGTGAATCCTTCCACTTGCATAGCCTTCCGAGTTACCATCAAAAATAATGGCGCAAATACCAGTCCTAACGCAAGCGCCGCAACGATCGCCGCGATGCCGATTAACATATTTTCTCGGAAGACCATCTTTTTAATCTGCCGCTTAGAAGCCCCCATGATGACGAACAGCCCCAGCGTCTTCTGCCTTATCCTCATAAATGACATCACCGAATAGGAGATGAACATAAATGAGAAAAGATATACCATTATCGTGCCGACCATCATCGCAAAGGATAGGGCTGAACCATTCGCAATGATCGACAGATCCGGATGGAACATCGATACCGAGAACGAGAAAAAGATGAATATCGAAAATACGCTGCTTAGGAAATAAGCGATATACGTCCATTTATCCCGTAAAATATTGTTCAGAACAATGTTATTGAATGTCACTTCGCCCACCTCCAAGGAAAGTCAAGGTGTCCATTATATTCTGATAGAAATCGCCCTGATGGTTACCGCGATGGATCTCGTTATATAGCTTGCCGTCTTTAATGAAAATAACGCGGTTACAGAAGCTCGCCACATAAGGATCGTGTGTGACCATAAGAATGGTTGTCTGCAGCGTCTGGTTAATGGACTTAAACAGCTCCATCACATCTTTAACCGATTTCGTATCCAGATTCCCCGTAGGCTCGTCCGCAAGCAGCAGCGAAGGCTGATGGATAATCGCTCTGGCCACGGCTACCCGCTGCGCCTGTCCCCCGGAAATCTCGAAGGTGCGCTTCGATAGCAACGACTCGATCCCCAGAAGCTTGGTTGCTTGCTCCAAACGCCGCTCCATCTCAGGTATAGGAACGCTGTCCAAGGTAAGCGGTAGTAGAATATTCTCTCGGACCGTCAGCGTATGCACCAGGTTAAAATCCTGGAACACAAAGCCTAGCTCATTCCGTCTAAATTTGGCCAGCTCTCCATCATTCATGGAGTGTGGTTGCTGTCCATTCACGATAATCTCTCCACCACTGGGGATATCAATCGTAGAGATGCAATTCAGAAGTGTCGTCTTTCCGCTTCCGGAAGGCCCCATAATCGCAGCGAAATCCCCTTGCTCCATATCAAAGGAAACGTCGTTCAGAGCTGTATAGTTAACTTTACCGACATATGTTTTCTCAAGCTGACGCACTTGTAGTATTTTCATATCCAATATTTCTCCTTACTTGTTTTGTCGTATACTTATATGTTGAACTAAAGAAATGACAGGGAATAGGCAAAGCGATCGGAAGAACATTTCACCCGGCTGCCTGCATCCGTACAATCATTAGTTCAACATCAATAGCTTCTACTCTTAAAAGCCTCTTCATCATAAGTGATATACGACAAACCAACAATTCACCTTCATTGCAGTTCCCTTACAAGTTCGTAATAAAAAAAATCATGACCTTAATCATGATTTTTGAAGTAAACAGAAAATGTTGTAGTTCCTTGAGCAACCGACTCCAACTCATATTCATGCTGCAACATATCAGCGATTTTCTTCACTAGATACAGCCCCATTCCTGTGGACTCGCCGAACCTTCGTCCATTTTCACCAGTAAAGAACAAATCGAATACCCGGTTCAAATCGCCCGGCTCGATTCCGGCCCCTTCATTCGTGATACTTAGTGCGACAGCATCCTCCGACATTTGGGCTGCTACTTGAACTTTCTTCCCTGGTGCGCTGTACTTAATGGCGTTATTCATAACCTGGTACAGCATGATTTTCAGCCATTTTCGGTCTGTATAGACTGATAAAGCCTCTTCGACCGAGACACTCGGATAGACGGAACTGGAGATGAAGAAATCCTTCAAATCGTTGATTACTTCGGACACAACTTCTCTTAGCGGCACCTTCTCAATTCTGAGATCTGCGGCAAAATCCTCTGTGCGAAGATAGGTCAGGATCTGTGATAAATTGTAATTGATCTTGTTGACGGATGCTTGAACCTTGGCGAAATCCTCATTGCCCTCATTCATCTGCGTAAGCATGCTGATGACTGATACCGGGGTCTTAATCTGGTGTACCCAGTGATTCAGCATCGTCTGATACTCTTGCTGTCGGTTCTTCAAATGATTCATTTGGGAATGATATAGCTGCAAATTGGCACGCATATTCTGGGCATAGGCTTCCTCAAGAATCGAATGTGAATTCTGAATAAGCATGTCCTCCGGCTTGGCCGGTCTTGAAGATAACTGCCCATAGACCTTCCGATGCGTAAAATACCGGTAAAGAAGAAATATTAACAGAAGAACCAAGCTTACAAAGACAAAATAACCCTTTCCGCCGACCTCAAATCCGTCCAGCCAATCATACAGAAGGAATAGGCCGAAGAATGTAACTAAATATAGAATTACGATGGACAAATGGTCTCTGAGGAACAACTTCATACCAATTCCTCTACAAAGCGATATCCCACTCCGCGCACGGCTTCAATACCGGCATCCGCTCCGACATCCTGTAGTTTCTTGCGAAGTCTGGCGATGTTCACATTAAGTGTATTCTCCTCTACGAAGCTCTCATCATCCCACAACTTAGAGAGCAACATCTCCCGACTCAGCACCTTCGGAGCATTCTCCAGCAGCATACTGGCCAGCATCGCTTCCTTCTTGGTTAATGTTACTTGCTGTTCATGGTATTCCAAGACCAGGCTCTCAAGATACAACTTCAGATCTCCGCGCACGACAGTCCGCTCTGCTTGATTGGCAGCATAATCCCCGTAGGTTCTGCGAATCTGCCCGTTCACTTTAGCGACCACCACATCAAGCGAGAAAGGCTTGGTTATATAATCATCCGCCCCATTCTCTATCCCGTAGATCTGCTCAATCTCACTGCTGCGTGCAGAGATAATGATGATTGGACAGGTCGAGAACTGCCTAATTCTCCGGCACCAATAGAAACCGTCATATTTCGGTAAATTAATATCCAGCAGAACCAGCTGCGGATCGAACTGTTCAACTTCCCCGGATATATCGTTGAAGTCGGAGCAAGCCTTACAATCATAATCGTATTTCTGCAAATGATCGGCCAACAATTCCGCTAGCGATTGATCATCTTCCACCAGCAATATTCGATACATATTCATCACCTAGATTATTATTCACACCATAATTAATCTGTCTTTCATACTATTATCTACATATTTTGAGCAAATAAAAAGCCTATATAGAGTAAAACATACAAACTCCATACAGGCCAACCAACAGAATCATAAACCTTTTTTATTTCAAGCCAAGCTTCTCCTTTACTTTCCCAGGGAGTTCATCCACGCCAATCATCGTAGGTTCACCGGTATATCCCTCAAGGCTCCGGGGAATACGAATCAGCGTTCCCTTGTCATACATTTTCTCAGAAAAGAAGGACACGACCTTCTCTTTTCCATCGTTATCGTAGCCTGTCACATTATAGATATATTGTTCATCATTATGAGCAGATTGCTCTACCTTATCATCAATTTGCACATAATAATCTTTTTCGAATAGCACCTGATTTTCATTACTACAACCAAATAACATCAACATAGATACACAGCTAAATATAGTAACCAGAAGTTTTATCCCTTTCATTTGTCTCTCCTCCTCCTGCCTTAACTTTATAACAGAGCAACAGAAGTAAGGAATCGAGTTTCCTTTCAATTCAATTACATTCGTGTAATGTTAGGTGGGGTTGTTCATTTCTCTCTTTTCTTTAAGCAGCCGCTGGAACTCCAGCTCTAATTCTTGGGACGGCTCGATACTTAGACGGCTCAGCACCTCTGTAATTTTCGTCTCGAGCACAAGGTAATTGTCTTTCTCTGCGTCATGATTGCTCTTATGGGGAGCTTGCTTCATCTGCTGATAAGTCCCTTCGAACAGTTCAATCTTCTGATCACGAATCGTCAGAACTCGCGTAGCCACATTATCTATAAAGCGGCGATCATGCGAGACGAAGATGACGCTACCTTCATACTCCTTCAGAAGAGACTCCAGCGCTTCAACGGCTTCCATATCTAGAAAATTCGTCGGTTCATCCAGAATCAACGTGTTGATATCGCTCAAGAACAACTTTGTTAGTGCTACTTTCACCCGTTCCCCGCCACTTAGCACAGAGACAGGTTTATAGACGTCATCTCTAAAAAAGTGCATTCTGGCGAGCACCGTTCGTATCACGGTTTCTGTCTGCTTCGATGAGGATTGGACATTCTCCAGAATCGATTTCTCCGAATCGAGAATATTCAAATTTTGGCTGAAATAGCCTGCCTTCACCGAAGGAGAAATGCTCACGCCTGCCTCTTGCTGGGTGATCTTCTTCACCAGCGTTGTCTTCCCACTGCCATTCGGGCCTGTGATCGCTAGTTTGTCGCCGCCCCGGATTTGAAAGCTGGCACGACTCCACAATTTACGCTCACCGATTTGGCCCTCTACATCCTCTAAACGAACAATGATCCGATTCATAAATGTATTTACGTTCGGCAAATTCATTTTGAGGGGTGGAAGTTCACGTACTTTCTCAACCTTTTCAAGCTTCTCCAATCTTGTTTCTAACGCGGAGGCCGTCTGCTGCAGCTTCTTTTGTTTTTTGGCAAAGTAAGGCTTCGCTCCTGTAATCCGTGCTTCTGAATTGCTTACCTTCTTAGGTGTCTTGGTCGCTCTTTCTGCCTTTCTCTCTTTCAGCCTTAAGGCTTCCTCCAGCTGTGCCTTCTTCTTCTCATACTTCTCATAAGCCGCTTGCTGCTGATCATGCTCTAATTCCTTCTGCTTGAGGTAATCACTGTAGTTTCCTACATACTCCTTCATTTTGCCTTCATGGATTTCCCAGATCGTAGTACAGAGCGCGTCCAGGAACGCACGGTCGTGGGAGACTACAATAAATGCACCTTGCCAATCCCGTAGCTTCTTCTCAATCCACTCAATATGCTGTGTATCCAGGTTCGTCGTCGGCTCATCCGCAAACAACAGCATCGGATCTCTGACCAGTGCCTGCTGAATGTATTCCTGTGTAATCTCACCGCCGCTTTTGGTTGTATCGGTCCGTTTGAGTTGAGGCAACAGCTCACATTGAACATGCCTAACAACATGCCCTTCTTCGGGAACAATCTTATTCGCTAAAATTTGCAGTAGCGTTGTCTTCCCGCAGCCATTGCGGCCCACCAAGCCAATCCGGGCATCTTTATAAACTTGCAATTGATCGATATCCAGTAATAAGCGATCCTGTACGTAATATTTGATATTTTGTGCTTCCAGTAAAAACATATGAACATCTCCTTTAGAGGTAGTTCAAAAAGTCCGCTTTTGATCACGAAGTCAATCAGGAAGCAAATTCGACATCGAATCTTGACTTCAGCAGGTCCTTCCGGTGCTCACGTACAAAAAACGTACGCTCCGCTCCTCACTCCCTGCTTCATCCAACCTTCTCGATGCTGAAAACCTGACTTTTTGAAACACCTACTTTCATTTCGTGCAGGAGACAAAAAATGCCCCCTATGTCCATACAGAATAGGAGGCATTTATATATAGGTGTACACCAAAAGAGATTCTTATACGAGTACTCCTTCAGGTCCAACTATAGAAATCCAATCCTATTCTGAGAATTAACAATTGATGGCATCACGAATTAAGCAGTATGAAACTGCTTAAAAAATCACCGTCAATTGTTTTCTTCAACAAATAGGATTAGTACTTCATTTCAGTTGGGTCACCCTTTCGTTCTTTTAGAGGTTGTTTAAAAAGTCTCCCTTTTGAAAGTCTGACTTTTTAAACACACACTTTCAATTAAGATTATAGTAAAAAATGGGAGGTGTCAATATCCGATCACTTTTATTACTTGGCAAAAAAAGCCTGTTATCTTGTCCATTATAGGACATAAATTACAGGCCGTGTGATCAT
>DASYFA010000101.1:0-17553 GCA_036498705.1 Paenibacillus sp. | reverse complement strand
TTCGGGGCGCTTTTTTTGCATCCTGAACATTTAAACCTATTCATTTTCGGCTCCATTCGGAAATATCAGGAATACTAGAAGTGCTAGTTCCTCTAGAAGTGCGTGTTCAAAGAATTCGCTTTTCAGCACCAAGAAGGTTGGATGAAGCTAGGGCCTGAGGAGCGGAGCGTACGTAGTTTGTACGTGAGCACCGGAAGGCCCGGCTGAATTCAAGATTCGATGGCGAATAACTCTCAGTGTTACTTCGTGATCAAAAGCGGATTTTTTGAACTACCTCTAGAAGTGAATGCGGATTAGACATCTTGAAGGAGGGAATATCATTGCATCGATCAAAATGGGTTTTGCTTGCCCTATCCTGCTTGCTTGTCATCATCGCAGGTTGCGGCAAAACGAACAATGCCAACACACCGGCCGCTAACGGAAATACGGCAAATGGCGGACAGACTAAGGAGCTCCGTGATGTCAAATTCGTACTGGACTGGAGTCCAAATACGAACCATACCGGCCTCTATGTTGCACAGGCTAAAGGCTTCTATGAAGAGGAGGGGCTAAAGCTAGACATCCTGCTGCCGGGCTCTGGTGGCGCGGACGCGATGGTTGCATCCGGTGAAGTACCTTTCGGGATCAGTTATCAAGAAAGTGTGACACAAGGCCGTACCCAAGGCGTGCCGCTCGTCTCAATCGCAGCAGTTATCCAGCATAATACATCTGGCTTCGCCGCACCTGTGGACCGGAACATCAAATCCCCTAAAGACTTTGAAGGTAAGACCTACGGCGGCTGGGGCTCCCCGGTTGAAGAGGCCGTCATGAAGTCGATCATGGACATTGATGGCGGAGATGTTAACAAGGTGAAAATTATCAATATGGGTGAAGCCGACTACTTCACTGCCGTAAAGAGAGATATCGATTTTGCCTGGATTTTCTATGCCTGGACTGGTATCGAGGCCGAACTGCGTGGAGAGCCGCTTGATATGCTCTATGTGAAGGACTATTCGGATAAGCTGGACTATTACACACCGGTCATTGCGACCAACGAGAAACAGATCAAGGACGATCCCGAACTGATCAAGGCATTCCTTCGTGCTACCTCCAAAGGCTATCAGTATGCGATCCAGCATCCGGAAGAAGCTGCCGATATTCTGCTGAAGGAAGTTCCTGATCTTGATAAAGATCTCGTCATCGCCAGCCAGAAATGGCTTAGCCCGAAATACCAAGACGATGCTGCCCGTTGGGGTGAGCAGAAACAATCCGTATGGCAGAATTACTCCGACTGGATGTATGAGAAGAAATTGATTGAGAAGCCGCTTGATATAGATGCCGCTTATACGAATGATTTCCTGCCAGAGAACAAATAACGAATCGAGAGGATGTTCATACATGGCTAATGCATTAGTAAGTATTCAGATTATTCCGAAGACACCAAACGGGGAAGATTCGATTCCTTACGTCGACCGTGCAATTGAAGTCATCCAAGCTTCCGGTGTGAAGTATCAGGTGAGCCCACTGGAGACAACGATGGAGGGCGAACTTAGTCACCTGCTGGACATTATCAAAGAAATGAACGAAGCTGTCATCGAATTCGGTAGCAAAAATGTGATCTCTCAGATAAAAATCTACTACAATCCGGAAGGTGCCAGCATGGACAAGCTGACAGAGAAGTATCGTCCATGAGGCTCCGTCGCATCTGGAGCAGTGTATGGCCGCCCCTTGTGGCGGTCATCTTGTTCCTCATTATCTGGCAGATAGCTACGTCTCTATTTCATATCGAAAAATGGATGCTGCCAAGCCCTGTCGATATTGCCCATGAAGCGACAGCCGGTGCAGCCGGATTGTGGGACCATACACAGGCTACGCTCAAGCTTATGCTTCTAGGCTTCGCGATCGGTACGTTTGTCGGGCTTCTAGTTGCTTTTGTACTGCATTATATCCCTTTTCTCAGAAAAGCCCTCTACCCGCTGATCATACTCAGCCAGAATGTCCCAATCATCGCCTTGGCACCACTGCTGATGATCTGGTTCGGCTTCGGGATTCTTCCCAAGATTATCGTCATTACACTGGTCTGCTTCTTTCCTATCGCCGTAGCGGCCATGGACGGATTAAGCCGTACAGACCGCGTTATGCTGGACTACATGCGAATGGCTGGGGCTTCGAAGTGGAATATCTTCACCAAGCTGGAAATGCCACATGCATTGCCTTCTATTATGTCCGGAGCGAAGATTGCTGCCACCTATAGCGTCATGGGAGCGATCATTGCAGAATGGATCGGCGCCGACAAAGGAATCGGATATTATATGATGCTCCAGAAGTCTTCCTTCCGCACCGACAAAATATTCGTCGCTATTGCAATCATCGTTACGATCAGCCTAGCGATGTTCCTGCTTATTTCATTACTCGAGAAATGGCTCATTCGTTACCATCCATCCGGTGATGATAAATAGAAAGGGGCTTACGACATGAATACAGATATGAACCAGAATATGCCGACCATGCCCGCCCTGGAAATCCAGACAGCTTCCCTCGCCTTCCGGGAACGTAAGCAGAGTCTTCCCGTGCTGAACCAGATCTCTTTGACTGTGCCGACCGGGAAATTTGTGTCCATTATCGGCCCCTCCGGCTGCGGCAAAAGTACGCTGTTCCACGTTATCGGCGGTCTAGTCAGGCCAGACGAGGGCAAAGTACTGCTGCATGGCGCAGATATTACTGGCGAACGGGGTCATATTAGTTATGTTCCGCAGAAACCGGCCCTCTTTCCGTGGCGCAGCACGCTCGACAATGTTATTCTCGCTAGAGAAATCGCCGGTATGCCAATGAAGGCGGCACGCGAAGAAGCAAGGGCCTGGCTGGCCAAGGCCGGATTAGGCGAATTTGAACAAGCTTACCCGCACAAGCTGTCCGGCGGCATGCAGCAGCGTGCTTCCTTCTTACGCGGACTACTTGCTCCGCAGGAGGTGCTCTGCCTGGATGAACCGTTCAGCGCGCTCGATGCCCTGACCCGAAGCGATATGCAGCGCTGGCTGCTTGATATTTGGGAAGAAAATCAGCGCACCGTGCTTATGATTACACATAGCATTGAGGAAGCGCTCATGCTGTCGGATACGATCTATTTATTTTCCAGTAGACCAGCATCGGTGCTGCATAAGATCGAAGTACCTTTTGCCCGCCCTCGCTCGGAGCAATTAATTGACGATCCCCGTTTCCTGGAGCTTAAACGCGAGATCACCGCTCAAATGCACGAACAAATGCACAACAAAAAACCAGCCGCTGTGAAATGACTACTGTCGTCACTACCGGCTGGTTTTTTTATCGATACATATACTCTTTGATCTCAACTTGATCGACATCCTGCATCAGAGCAATCCATTGCTGAACATACTCCGGTTCCGTATCTACAGCAAGAAGCCAGGATGTCTGGTAGACTTCACTGCTCTCTTCCTTACCTAGCCACATCGGTACCTTCGGATTGCTGTCAAACACCTGATGAATGGCTCTGAGCTTAGCATCGATCATACAAGTACGCAGTAAAGGCTGCTCACACTCCAAAGATAGTGCTACTTGCATTGAAATGACTCTCTTGCCTGTCATTATGGCTTCGTCCAGTTCCTTGCCACTAACATCTGGGTACTCGAGAATTTGCAGACTTGCTTGCATCAGTGGTATATCCTCCATTTCTAGACCATATTTCAGTTAAATACCTAGTTTAGCGAAAAAATATTTAAAACCTGATCCGGCAATTTGGTCAAGACGTTCACGATATCAGGATCAAACTTGGTACCGCGATACTTCAACAGCTCGAGCTTCGCCTCTCTGACTTTGTATTTCCTGATATCCTTGCGGCTTGTCATCATCATGTCAAAGGCGTCAATCACCGCGCAGATCCTAGCTGCATACGGAATCTCTTCTCCATAGAGCCCCTCTGGATATCCACTTCCATCCCATCTCTCTTGGTTATACTTGACGATTTGTATGATTTCCGGCCCAAACCCTGGATTTCTCTCGACCATCTCAGCTCCAATGATAGGGTATAGCTTGATAATTTCAAGCTGGCTCTCTGACAACGAATCCTTCTGAAGAACTACATCGCGGGGAATCATTGATTTCCCTATATCATGCAGAAAGCAACCGCGAACCAGTTGCCCCTTATCTTCATTGCTCAATTTCAGCGGCTTTGCTATTTTCTCGGCCAGCATAGCCACTCTTACAGAGTGATGATAAATCTCAGGATGTTTGTACAATAATAACTTGATCCAGGATGCCATATCTAAATGCTTATCTATATATAGTTGTTCTATAAGATCAGCTGAAACGACCACGTGTATCCTCCTAACTTATTCTGCCTGAAACTCCGTTATACTGCATTGATACCACTTATCCTATAGCCCTGCCCCCTCTTCAAATCTCAACAAACTACCATCCTATCAGAATAGAAATATACCGAATTCAGCCCAATATGAATATAAAATGATCACCATGGGAATAATGTCGTACAATATTAATTATGCGACATCACAACACGTCAACAGGAGGCATATACCATGGAATTACATACCTATATGATGGAAGTTTCTGAACAATATCTTTTCCATTCGCCAGGCCAAGAATATCGTGATGAGCAGATCATACAAATGTTCCTGGCATCATGTGCCAAGGTACCCAATACGAGAAGAAATTATTTTCGCGCACTGGAACATTTTCGTGAATTTTTATCAGGAATGCCAATGAAAGATGTCACCTGGAGGGAAATAGAGGCATATAAGCTTTATTTGTCACAAGGAATTTACAGAGAGGGCGGGAAGTCACTCGCTCCAGCCAGCGTTGCGGCCTTTATCGCGCCGTTGAAGTCCTTCTACAAATGGGGAAGTGACAGTAGTATCGGTATTTTCGAACATAACCCGGCTTTAAGTACTAGAATCCCCCAAATTGCCGTGACGAGCCGCAAAAATTTCTTGACCAAACAAGAAGTTGGCAAGCTGCTGGATAGTCTACGTGAACAGAGCCTGCGCAACTATTTGGTCGGACTTTCTCTCGTCATGCTTGGGCTACGGGTCTCAGAGCTTACACAAATTCGCTGGGGAGATTTCCACACCGATCCATTAGAGACATCGATCTGGCTAACGATTTCTTATGCTAAGCGGGGAAAGATCCGTGAGGTGAAAATCCCTCAGAAGCTGTGGAAAATGTACAACGAGCATGCCCAGAGCTTAACGGAGTGCAATGATCCAGATCCAGATCTTCTGCTGTTTCCGATTACGTCCCGGCAAATTCAGCGTATTATTCGGGAGGCAGGGGAACGATGCCATTTGAGCAAGAAGCCTACTCCGCACTGGCTGCGACATACGAATGCGACCTTGGCACTGCTGCAGGGAGCATCACTTCAACAGGTCCAGGAGAGCCTCGGACATTCGCATATTAATACAACTCAGCGATATTTACATACAGTAGAACAATTAAAAAAAGCGGCACCCGATTTTGTCCAGGATTGCTTACAGGAGTTCATTTAAGTAGGAGAACTTTAATTACTGCAAAAGTGCAGTCTTTTGCCATCTATTATCGCCTGAATTAGAGAATTCCTGCAGAAATACAGTTTTTTCTTACTAAAACGCTTGATTTTAGGGAAAAACAATAAAATTCCTGTATATTTGCAGGAATTTTATTGGAATTTGGGGGTTTTAACTCGAAAAGGTGCATATTTGCAGTTTTTTTAATTATTTGTATGTAGTGCTTCTGTCATGATCCCCAAATAGATGAGATTCCCCTGCCTTGTAAGTTATAAGGAGTGAATAACATGACATTTTTACAGGGTTCATCCGAGTATTTTCCAATTCTATTAAAAAATAAAGTTAAAAATTAATAAATTGAATCTTTTTTCCTATTAATGTGACTTTATTGCCGTGCAAACGTTGTTCTTTTGTCCTATAATGTTAAATAGTTACAATACAAACCTTACCAAGACTCGTTCTTTTTGTATACTTGATGTCGCATAATTAATATTGTACGACATATCCGTCATATGTCATGTAGATATAGCATTTAACATGCCATAATTGTATAGTAAAAGGTGAAAAATGAACGTTCAGGAAAGGAAGGAAAACACTGATGAGTTCAGAAATTTCACCATTAAAGCAGCCAGAACGGCAGCCCTTAATGGATGCCCATATTCATTTTGAGATGTATGAAGCGGATGAGAGAACAGCTATTCTTCAAGACCTACGGGAGCATAGTATCGAGGCTATGATCGGAGTCTCCAAGGATCTGGAATCCTGTCAGGAGAACCTAAAGCTAGCTGAATCATATCCTGGATTTCTATACCCGGCCTTTGGCTATCACCCGGAGCAGAAGGTGCCTTCCGAGGCCGAGCTAAAGCGGCTGCTGCAATGGATAGATGAGCATGCCGACAAAATGATCGCAGTCGGAGAGATCGGTCTTCCTTACTATTCACGGCTGGAAGCCGTCGAGCAGGAGCAGCCCTTTGACCTTAAGCCATATATCCAGCTGATGGAGACTATGCTTCAATTTGCGAAGAAGCACGATAAACCGGTTGTGCTACATGCCGTATATGACGATGCTGACCGGGTCTGTGATCTTCTGGAACAGTATGAGATTAAGAAGGCACATTTCCACTGGTTCAAAGGATCAGCTGCAACGATTGCCAGGATGGCTGAATCCGGTTACTACGTGTCGTTCACCCCTGATATTCTGTATGAGTCCGAAATTATAGAACTAGCCCGTGTCTATCCAACTAACCAGGTGATGGTGGAGACAGACGGCCCTTGGCCTTTTGAAGGTCCTTTTAGTGGGCTAACTACACATCCTAGAATGGTCAATGACGCGGCAGCGGCATGGGCGAGCATTCAAGGCATCCCACTGGAGGAGGCCCGAACAATCCTCTATGACAATACTCGCCGCTTCTACGGCCTTACCTAATAAAGTTTAAGAGCCATCCCGAGGGATGGCTCTCAAGCTTATTCACACACTATACAAACTCACTGGTATGGATCAGCCCCAGCCGTCTTGCTTCTACAATCGCTTCTGATCTCGAACGCACATTAAGCTTCTCAAAGATACGTGTCAGATTATATTCGACCGTTCGCTGGCTCATCAATAGCTTGGAGGCAATATCCTTGTTGCTGCTTCCATTTGAGACTTCCTGGAGTATTTCCTGTTCCCGCTCATTGATCGATACCTCTTCCATCGACTTCTCTTCCCGCCCCTGATTCAGGCGAATTTCTCTGCGCCGCAGTTGGCGCAGCAGCGATACCGGAATCACTGCCTCATCGCGTAGTACACAGCGGATCGCATTAAGCAGTTGTTCACGCGTCGCCGTCTTACTAACTACGCCACTAACGCCCGATTCAACGAGAATGTTGAAGTTAGGGCTGATCTCATACCCCGTATAGATGAGAATACGGCTCTCCGGCCTGACCTTCATAATTCGCTTCGTCAGCTCAATTCCGCTTATAACTGGCATGTTCAAATCAAAAAGCATCACATCGAAGCTCTCCTGTTCAACCAACTCCAGCGCTTCCATCGCGGACATGAGCACCGTGACCTGCATATCCGGGTCCTGCTCAATCATATTCTTCGTTCCCTCACCCACCGAGGGATGATCATCAACTAGCAATATTCGAACCACCTGTATCCTCCTCGCTTTCTCTGTCCATACTTGCTGACTCTAGCGGCAATGATATTTGAACCTCGAGTCCTTCTCCCGGCTCTGATCTGAAATCGATAGCCCCTTCCAGACTGTGCACCCTCTCCTTGATGCCTGATAAACCCATATGCTGATAAGAATCGTTGAGATCCTCCAGCTTTAGCCCAATCCCATCATCTTTATAAGTAAGCCGTATATCATTTTTCTGTTCCAGGGATATGGAAATATTAGAGGCTTTGGCATGCTTACCTGCGTTACGGAGCAGTTCCTGTACAATACGGAATATCGTAAGCATCTGCTCATCATTAATATCCGCCATAAAAGAATCGGATTGAAAATCGATAACATAATTGGAACGTATCTGCGCCTGCTCAAATAATCCTTGTAGAGCTTCAACAATTCCCATCTCCTGAAGTAGAGGCGGACGCAATTCATTACATGTCTCCCGAATTTGATGGATAACATCAAGCAGGCCTTCTCTGACATCGACCAGCTTCTGATGAAGCTCTGACGACATATCATGGTCCAGCATCGCGGATTCCAGATTACGATACCAGATCAATTGATCCTGAAGCGCTGAATCGTGGAGATCGGAAGCCAGCTTGCGCCGCTCCTTCTCGGACAGCTTGAATATTAATCTAAGTAGCCATGGCGAGGAGTCTGCACCTCTCTGCTTCTGGAACTCAACCTCCAGTTCCTCGACCAAGCTCTCGATCAGATACAAATTCTCATATACGATTGCACTGTAGTTGGCCAGTGTCTTCAGCCAGGCCAGCTCATCCAGATTGTATTTAGTTCTATTCCCCTTCACATCGAGCCACAGCACATGCAGAATATTCCGCTTCTTACCGGCGATAACACAGATTCCTCGTTCTACATTCAGAACACTGCCAATCATCAAATGGGTCGTAGCAGTCTGTACCGCTTCGATGACAGAATCCTGAATATCGGCAAGCGATTCATCAAGCTTAAGCTCCAATAGCCTATTCGTATCAATCTCAAGGAAAGCTACCTTCTTGACGGGCAGCACATTATAAATTTCCTGCTCCAATACGCGTTCCAGATCCGACCGCTTCATTACACGTGATATTCGAGCAGAAAACCGATTGAGGCTACCCTGAAAATTGTGCAAATCCTTATTCAGCCTTGGCCGCAGCTTAAGATCCGCATATTCCTTCAGGAACAGCATCAGCGTAATCAATAAATAACAGGCAAGAAATAACTGGCTCCACTTGACCCAGGTTTGGTTATGCTGATTCAGGATCAGGGCAGCGAACAACGAAATAATCAGCGTAGGAAAAAAAGACAGACTCGCATAATATATGAAACGGTTCAATAAAAAATCGATATCAAACAACTGTTTCGTCATGAGCATATAGAAATAAACAATTGGGATTGTTAATAGAAAGACCGCAGCGATATTCGGAGATAAGAGTGAAACCCCAAATACCTGTGGTGCAGCAAATAATATGAGAAAAGGTAAGAATCCGACCATATGCCCAACAAGACTCAATTTGAATAATGCCTTCAATAGACCTTCGCGATGAATAATGAACTTATGAAATAACTTATAAATGATATAAGCATTAATGATAGCGAAGAAAATTAGCTTGAGCATGGAGAGGACATTCGCAGAGCCAACATTAAAAGTAAGTACAACAAGCTCCGATCCGATCAAAACACTAATGATAATCTCAAAAAAAACAATCATACCTCGATTAGCGAAATTCTCGCGATACTGTCCTAGGTAACGATTAAGGAACTGCAAGAAAAAGATAGGAACAAATAGGAATGATAGGTCAAGAACCATCCTGCCGATTGGATCAAGCCGCCCCGAAGAAAAAGCGCTTAAATAAGCAATTCCAATGGACATAAAGAACATAATCAGCTGAATAGCTGCCCCGTCATTCCTCTTCCGGCGATACACAAGTAGGGATAGCCCAGAGAATGTAAGGATCGAAATTAATGGTAAAAATAACTCAAACATAAGATGATCCATACTAAATGCCGGGCCAACCTCTAACTTGATAAACGCCGTGCCTCCGTCAGCCGCGACTCGACTCAGAAGGATCGAAGATGCACGTTCAATTCCTCCGAACGTCTTCACTGTATAAAATTCGGCGGCCGGCTTCTCATTAATCTCTAGTATGACATCTCCAACCTGTAACTGCCCATAGCACCAATATCCTTCTGGCGAGGCGGTTACTATATATTGACCCTTGTCATTCATGGAGCCATCGGCTCCGATAATTGGATGCCTTAGCACAGATATAGACAAATATCCAACAAGAACAGCTATCAAGACGATAAATGCGATAACTTTCGTTCTTTGTGTCAATACAATTCCCTCACAGTATGAATTAGTTATCAAGTTGAGAAGAACTGGTCAAAATCAGCTCCAGACGCTAGCCTTCATTGGTTCATTGCTCATGTCTCCCTTATCTCTAAGCACATCGATCAATGCTCTCTGCTCGACGGCGCTCATGCCTGCCAATTGAAGCTGTCCTACCCGGATATTCATCATTGCACCAGAATCCTTCACCAAAGCTTGAATCAGTTCTTTTAACATCGTAAATCCCTCCAATTGGGTTATTTGATTTAAGAGGTTTTCCTCTTAATCCCAATATACGGGCCATCTCTGATATTGAAAACGACAACCACGTCCGTATTTCCCGCAAACATTATTGCGTGGACTTGCGTGGGTTTGCGGTCACCTATGCGGTGCGCCAGTTAAGCAATATAATTGCACGACAATCAGCCATCATTCGGCGAAAGAGAGCATCTTCTCTTTCCAATGCGGCTCCAAATTAAGGCGTTCGATATGCTCTAAATAGCGATAATAGTGCGTCCTCATTCGGACTGAGGCATAGATCAACGTTCCCGTTGATTCTAAGATCTGCTCAATCTCCTGCCTGCGTTTTACGACATCGGCAAAATCGAGGCGCCCCTCGAAATAATCGATGATCCATTGCCCCTCTTCGGGGACGGACTGCAGCAAGTACAGCGTTGGGAGCGTCTTCTTCCGATTCAGGAAGTCATTCTTGTCATCCCAATTGAGCAAGTCGCGAATGTCATTCTTGATCTGGGCGGCGATACCGAGTTGCTCAGCATACAGCTTGACTTCCTCCATCCATTCACCGGTCGATAGCATCGTGCCGATCATACTGGTCGTAACGAGAAGGGCAGCCGACTTCTTTGATACCATTTCAATGTAATCTTCTTCTGAGCTGACATCGTTGTACAGATCCGTCATTTGCCCATTAACCGCGATGAGCACTCCCTGATTCAGAAGCTGCGCCGCGGCCAATTTCCGTTCAACGGGGAATCCGGTTGATAGAATAAGCTCCCCGGAGAGCGTAAGCATACCGATGCCGATATTCAGAGCAATTTCAGAAGGAAGCTGGTTCCACGCCATTTTTCCATTGTCCTTATCCTGTATGTCATCTATGATGTCTAGGCTGAGCATCATCAGCTCAATCGCCGCAGCTGCTCTGTAAATATCCGGTGTATCCGGCCCTCCGAACATCTGGTAATGAAGTACGGCCATCTTGCCTAATAGCATAGTAGATTCCTGTATTTTGTCCTCAAGACATGCGAGTGCGTGTTCATAGAGCTGTGGGACACTAAAATAGGTTCTTAAACTTTCACGTAACTCTATTTCTAGCATTTCCGCAAATTGTTCCACTCTATAACCTCCATACTAAAAGAATATATAAAAATAACCAATTCTTTATATGTATTCCATATCCATTAATTAACCCCTTCTTGTCCATAAAAATTAACTACATCAAATTACAAGAAAAAAGCTTATCCCATGAAATATTCATCGAATAAACTTTATCGCACATATCCTAGCTATATGAGTTCAACTAATAATTTATATTAGGTATGAAGGCAGCCGGGTGAACATCTCTATTCCTCCCCTCGAAAAATAAGACTCGACAGCACGATATCATAATATCCATCTATACCCAGCAGCTCCTGTACTGGCTTATCATAGAAAGTCATCACAGGAACGAGCGCTCTCCCACCCTCCTGAGAACTGCGGGCAAGACGTTCCGTCAGACGGCCGCCTTCGAGCATACAGAGACGGTACCCTCTCTCTCCGAACAGCCTGATGCTGCGGTTCATATTAGCTGTAATGAACAAGGCCAAGTCTCCATCACGGAATTCCAAGCTCTTGTCAAAGGCCTGACTCCACCAACGTGGATCCTCTTCTTCCTTGACATATTCTACGAATTTCTCAGCAAGGCTGTAATAGAAGAGCTCGTAGTTGCCGCTGGTCTGGCTTCTGGACAAAAAATATAAATCAAGAGCGTCTAGCTTATCGGCCGGCCCCAGATTTTCAAGACTCTCATAATCCCAGAACGGCACAGTCGTACGCTGCAGCTTCTCCAAGCTTGCGATCGACTCCGCCATATAGGGATGGCCCTCTTGATGGAGTTCATCGGCCTTGAATCGCTCCGCGGCATAATATCGTTTGGCTGGCGTTACTGCCTGATTCATCTGCATGAACAGACTCTTCAGCATTTTCATTCGCCACCGGGTCAGCACATCAAGCTGCGGATAATGATTGGAGTTCAGATGATAAGTCATCGCCAAATGCTCCTCCTCAAAATCCTGATCAGATCGCCAATCCATATATTTAATTTGCATGGGTATCACATCCTTATTTTTTGTTGAGTGAGAGCTGATAATCTTTACGGAAACGGATGCGGACTACGATTCAAATTATGCGGCAGGATCGGCTCTGTTCGGAGTGCAAGCTCAACCGGCGTCTTATAGATCCGTTCACTTGTGATGATTCGTTCCTTCTCGCTGCGCGGCAGTTGAACTGTACCCGGAACGATCATCTTGACGACATGCATTCCTAGCTGACGGACATCATCCGTCGTCAGGTCAACGCACAGCACTTCAAGTCCCCGCTTCGCAAATTGCTGGACGATATATTGAAGGCGTTCCGCTTCCGTATCGGCTGCAATAGGCGGAGACGGCTGAATGGACCGGAACTCGCTTGATGCCGTGGTGAAGGCCAATTCTTCATGGGCATAAGGCTGTTCATAATAAGGCAGTCTCAATCCGTAATCAGTGACCTGATGCGGTAGAATCGACGAGATGGATTGCGAATAGATTTGCGATTTATTGCCAATGAACAGCTGGCTAATCTCCATCAGCGTCTTGCGCACAGCCTCCTCCATCGATAGCCGGGCTGATCCACCAACCGATACTTTGCCATCGCGGGTCATCAACAGGCCAAATGCAGAAGGAATGCCAATGTCGCTCGTCGTATCGATCACCGTCAACTCGAATTTGTTCGGATCGAGTAGTTCCTTGAAATGCTCCATAACGGGCAGATCGCGAGTATCTAGTCTCGGCATAGAGAGCGAGTTATACCACATGATCATGAAGGCGTCTCGTTCGATGATCTCCAGCAAGCCTCCAATCATAGCCTGCTCCTTCGTGGCCCCTGCCGCTGAACCTGTCATGAGACCGAAGCATATCGCTTCTTCATCCTCACTCTGTGGAATATAAGAGTCCCAAGCAATGGCAGCCGGCACCCACTTCAACCGGCCCGTTGAAAGACTACGACACTGCACCCAACGGATCTTGGACTGTTCCGTAAAAGGCCGATATGGAAATTGCCACTGTTCGTATTGCTCTTTTGTATATAGCGGAAGCTCATTGGGATGGAGTGCATCCTCGCCAAGCTCCTTCCAGGTTGAAAGTACCAATCGTTCCGGGATAACATACGCCGAACAATATCGCTCAATGGCTTCCGCAACAGCGGTCGTATTCGCTTCCTCCAGCGTCAATCCCATTCCGCTGGCAAAGAAATCGATCAAACCATACTGTCCATCCGCCAGAAATTTCGGGTTAGCCGGAGCGGCCATGCTCAGATATAGTCTGGGATCTCCAGGGTCTGAACTTAAATTCATTAACCCCCTAACCATGCCCCCATGTGGACTAATCGCCTTCCGCAAATGATCTGGCACAGTAGATATCAAGCCTTGAAGCCTAGCTTGCGCCACGGTGCTATCGGTACCAGGGCAACCTGCATAACTCGCCCCTCCCGACCTTCGGATCAACGTACGGCTCATGGCCCTAGCACCAGATCCGACTCGCGCCAAGGTTGTGCAGCCAGATGGGCCTGACTTCTTGCTCCGCAGGAAGGACAGGTTGGCAGTTTATAGACCGGATTGACATCCCCCTGCAGGTGGAAGGCATCAAAATCAATCATATGACCGAGTGATAACGGCGGAAAGCTGCTAGTATGGCGCGAAATCCATTTTGCCGTCTCGATGGCGACTACACCGCTCAGTACAGACCAGGACAGATCAAACATGATATTCTTCAGTTCCAGAGGAGCCAAGCCGTTCGAGCTGCCGCGACGCTTCGCGCACTCATAACAAGCCGAATAACCAGGAACGATAATCGGACCTATTCTGCCCGTAGAATGGGAGAATTGTACAGGGAGCCAAGTGATCCCCTTCTCCAGAGCGTAGGTATTAAACGCTTCCCCCCACTTCTCAGCCTGCAGAACTACGACCAGTTCAGAATCTGCACTAACATCTGTAAACTCACTTACTGTACTCACCTCAACCCCAAGTCCTGTAAGCAGGCCTTTGAGCGAATCCGCCGGATTAATAGCTTCTTTATCGCATAGTATCGTGACCTGGAATTCCGAATAGTAGCCTTCATATAGATCAAAATCATGGCTATTAGGCATATTGAGATTGCGTGAATCCTGAAATTCTCCGAAATACATCTCCTTCAACCTCCCCTAAAGTGATTTAAACAATGATCCATCCCCGTCAATCATGCTGTGCTTCTCTTGTTGTGCCTTCGTTCGTGTTGTTCCTCTTGATCTAATAATAATTTATAAATTTTAGTTTCACACCGAAAACCCATTTACGTTTTCCCACAAATAAATTGCGCTTTTTAACCGCAAACCTCCCACAATTCCATGGTTTTCAACACCGCAAGCCTTGGCTTGCGGAGTCAATTAGGGAACGCACTCCCCCTATAATGTAAAAAAGACTGCACCAGACTATTGCTGCCAATAGCCGGATACAGTCTACATTTCTATTCGCTTTCCTGTTAGATCAAATTACTTCTCTTCCATCCCTCTACTTAATCCAGCTTAAATCCACGTTGCTGCAAAAATTCCTTCATATGAAGACGTGACGGCGACGTCAACTTCTCAGCCATAAGTCTGGACCACGGCGTATCCTTGGCCCCTCCAGTGCGATCACGCAAATATTTACTCATAATCTCGTCATATATGGCAACCTGCTTTTCACCCTCAGCGCTGTCATACTCCTCCCAGTGCAGAATCGCCTGCTGAGCCAATCTTGGTCGTAGACCCGGCTCCTGATCCGGATACCCCAGACACATGCCGAATACTGGATAGGCTAGCTCAGGTAAATGGAGCAGTTCAGTCACTTGCTGGATCTGATTACGGATACCCCCGATATAGACGATGCCAAGACCGAGTGATTCGGCAGCGATGGCTGCATTTTGCGCTGCCAGTGCAGCATCGACCGTAGCCACAATGAAATTCTCTGTCGCCCCTTCATACGATTCCGAGTCCGGTAAATGAAGCTGGACAGCATTTTTTAACCGGGACAAATCTGCACACCACACCAGAAAGACAGGACATTCCACAATGTAAGCTTGATTCCCGCTGAGCTGTGACAGCTTCTGCTTGCGTTCTGGATCAGTAACAGCAACCACGCTGAAACCTTGTACATTGCTAGAGGTCGAAGCCATTTGTGCCGCGGCAATGATCTGCTCAACGATTTCACGGGACACCGGCTTGTCCGCATATTTGCGGATCGAGCGATGTGCCATTAACAAATTGATGGTCTCATTCATGTTTATATCTCTCCTCGATGCTGTCTTATTATTTATTATATCCTGCTTCATTTATGAGGACGGGTTACACCCTTAATTATATTGTCTAACTCTTCTTGAATAAGAAAAACCAGTCGGGCACGGAGTACGTGTCGGACTGGTCTATTTCATTACATAAGTTTATTTATAGTAAGACGTTGTTAAAGGAACAAACATAGCTCCATTATTGAGTACATCGCCATAAATATACAACTCATTAACACCTGCGATATCTACCTCAATGGTCTTAAGACCGTCACTTACGGCTACTTTTTCGGTCTTCAGCTTCACATTTTTCTCACTGTCTTCGATAACAAAGTTATCAATATCTTCCCCTACGGCCGCGACCTGCAAAACTAGCTTCTGATATTTCCCTTTCGGATATAACATAAAACTGCTGCTGCGTTTGCCGCTGGCCTTATCGAAATAAGCTTCTTTGTAGTCCTTGCCCTGGTAAGTCGTTTCTTTCGGGTCCTTCGTATAATACATGTTCTCGAAGCCTTTGGCGATCGCTACGCCCTCTGTCTTCTCACCCAATTCCACCGTGTATGTCTCCGGGTTATAAGATACAGCTACCCCCACAATATCTGCAACCGCACGGACAGGGAGATAAGTCGTTCCATTATAGGTAAGTGGGAGAACTGCATTCCCTTTCTCATCCCTTGGCTGTACAGGCGTTCCATTGTACTTGAGTTGAATACTGCTGTTCAAGTAGGCTTTGACCTCCTGCAGGTTCGCACCTGCGTATACACCAGTTCCGGCTGTCAGCATCAGCGCTGCCGCCATGGTGCTAATCATCCATTTCTTCTTCAACAGATCCTCTTCCCTTCTATAAAATGGATTCTACACATTTATATGAAGATTATAAAAATTTAATCTTCAAAATTCAAGCTACCTATTATCTAAATTAGCTGTAATCCGCCCCTCTTTAGCACTATTTTCACAAAGTTTATTTACAATATATACTAAAAGTGATATCATATGAATATCAAATAAATATTAAATAACTATTAAGGAGTGCTTCACTATGCTGAAGGAAAAACAATTATCTTATCTGAACGGATTTGTTGCGCTGCTATTCTTCATCGCCTTTACGGGAGCTGGAGTATATCTGTTTACCATTGCTACGCCCCTTCCAATCATTCTAGGCGCTATCTCTTGCGTAATCGCCTTTGTGCTCCTCACTGGGCTTACGATCGTGCAGCCGAACCAGGCCGCTGTCGTAACCTTCTTCGGGAAGTATCTTGGCGTGATCCGTAATAGCGGGTTCTATATGGTAACTCCTTTCTCCAGCCGGAAGAAAGTATCGCTGCGTGTACGCAACTTCAACAGCGCCAAGCTGAAGGTCAATGATGTTAACGGGAGCCCAATTGAGATTGCCACCGTTGTTGTATTCTCAGTGATCGATTCGGCAAAAGCGCTTTTCGAAGTCGATGAATACGAAACTTTCGTGGAAATTCAGAGCGAAACTGCTCTGCGACACGTAGCTAGCAAATATCCTTATGATCAGTTGGATGGCAGTGGCTTCTCCTTGCGCGGTAATACAGAGGAAATTGCTCAGGAACTGACTAATGAGTTGCAAAACAGATTAGCTATAGCAGGTGTCAAAGTCATCGAGTCCCGCTTGACACATTTGGCCTACTCTACAGAAATCGCCAGTGCCATGCTGCAGCGCCAGCAGGCTGATGCTATTCTCTCCGCTCGCGAGAAAATCGTTGACGGCGCCGTTACGATGGTACAAATGGCGATCCAGCGCCTGCAGGATGAGAGCGTCGTTGAACTGGATGATGAGCGTAAAGCTGCTATGATCAACAACTTGCTTGTCGCGGTCGTATCCGACCGTTCCGCCCAACCTATCATTAATACGAGCAGTCTGTATTAATTGGAGCCCCATTCACGATGGCTAAGAAGAAGAGCTTCCCGCTGCGCCTGGACCCCGTCGTATATGAAGCTTTGGAACGCTGGGCGGCTGACGAATTCCGAAGCGTGAATGGTCATATTGAATACGTACT
>DASYFA010000100.1:0-9620 GCA_036498705.1 Paenibacillus sp. | reverse complement strand
TAACGCGACGATTACCGTCTCTACACCCGATGGATTAATTCGGGCACAGGCTTTTGTTATGGTGGAATCTACTGAAATGTTGGACGGCTATGATGAACTCAGACAGAGATGGCATGACAAGCTAGTGGGTGGAACCCAAATGAATATGGACGATTCGGATGTGCAGAACTACATTAGTAATTTTTCAAATCGGATCTCAAATTCTGAAGGGACAGGTCTCTCGGACCTGATGGATATGACATCAGGCGCGCAAAGTCTATGGGCTGGTGTAATTTCCAAAGATAATACCGATTCGGCTGCAATTAGTAAGGCTTATACGATGATTAAGGATATGGCGACGGCATATTCGACAGAGGGAATGGCAAAGTATGGGGATTCTGAGCTGAGGGGTAAGATTATCTCGGCTCTGGATTGGATGTATACCTATCAATATAACGAGAGTAAGAAGATCGTCGGCAACTGGTGGGATTGGGAAATCGGAACCCCACAGGCTTTAATGGATACTCTCGTGCTTATGTATGACGATCTAAGCGAGGAGCAGATTGCCAAATATCTGAAGGTGATCGATACATTCGTACCAGACCCGACGAAGCGAGTGCAGAATGGGAATGTCACTGAGACCGGTGCGAACTTGCTCGACAAAGCGCTGGTAGTTGTATTAAGAGGTGCGGTCGGCAAGCAGAGCTTCAAGATTGATCAGGGTAAAAATGCGATATATGGCGAATTAAAATACGCTAAGAGCGGTGACGGTATCTATGAGGACGGCTCTTTGATCCAGCATACCAACATTGCTTACACAGGTTCTTATGGTGGCGTATTGATCGGTAGAATGGCCGATTTATTTTATTTGTTCAATGCATCTCCTTGGGAGATCAACGATCCCAGCGCAAATAATGTATATCGTTGGGTCGAGGATTCATTCGAGACGTTAATATATAAAGGAGCCATGATGGATAACGTCAAGGGACGAAGCATCTCACGGCAGAGCGACTCTGATCATTTGACCGGACGTGCGATTATCCGAACGCTGGCACGGTTGGCAGAAGGGGCTCCGGTAGAACAGTCCGCCAAAATCAAGAGCATGATCAAGGAGTGGGTACAGTCTGATACTACATTCTCTAACTATTACGAGAATATGCCAATTTACGAGATGAATCTAATCAAAGCAATTGTAAATGACTCTTCAGTTACAGCGCGTGGAGAGCTGGTTAAGCATCAGAACTTTGCGGCGATGGACCGTGTTGTCCACCTGCGTCCAGACTTCGGATTTGCGATTAGCATGTTTTCGCAGCGGATCTCAGCCTTTGAGTACGGCAACGGAGAGAACAAGCAAGGATGGTATACCGGTATCGGCATGACCAGCTTGTACAACAATGATCTGTCGCAGTACAGCAATCAATACTGGCCGACGGTAGATATGTATCGCTTACCGGGAACGACAACGGACGGTTATGCACCAGCTCCTAAAGATTGGGCATCGTATTACAATCCGCGAGCTTGGGTCGGCGGCTCAACTCTCGATGGCCTGTATGGAGCAAACGGAATGAATTACTCGCTTAAGGACAGTACGGGAAGCGACTTACAGGGCAAGAAATCCTGGTTCATGTTCGATGATGAAATCGTAGCTATAGGTTCAGATATTTCAGGATCGGCTAACCGTAAGGTAGAGACGATTGTAGAGAATCGGCAATTAAATGACAGCGGTTCCAATAATCTGGTTGTAGACGGTCAAGTGAAGCCTTCTACCCTCGGATGGGAGGAAACGCTGAAGGGCATTAGCTGGGCACATTTACAGGGCAATGCTCAGGGCTCAGATATCGGATATTATTTTCCAGGGAAAGCGGACATTGACGGGAAACGTGAAGCAAGAACTGGCTCCTGGAAGAATATCAATAATGACGGCTCGGCAGATCCGATTACAAGGAATTATTTAAGTTTGGCGTTCGAGCATGGCAATGCACCAAAGAACGGGTCCTACGCCTATGTATTGCTGCCTAATAAGGGGGTAGCGGAGACCGAGCAATACAGCCAGAATCCTGACATTGAGCTCCTGAGTCAATCGAGTCAGGTCCATGCCGTTCGGGATAAAAAGCTGGGAATTAGCGCGTTTAATTTCTGGGAGGCGGGCAAGTCAGGGTTCGTTCGGACTTCCAACCCGGCTTCCGTTATGGTGAAGGAAGATGGAAGCAAACTGACCGTATCTGTGTCAGATCCGACGCAAAGTCAGGACAAAGTCACTGTCGATCTGGGCAAGGTTGTACTGAAGGAATTAATGAAGGACCCTACCGTGACTGTCGTACAGACAGAGCCTTATCTTAAGCTGGAGATCAATACGGCTGGATCTCTCGGCAGAAGCCATGTGATTCAGTTCGAATATGATCCGCAGCAAGCACCGGAACTGGAGGGGGAACCTGAAGGTCCGGAGCAGGACCAGAAAGCAACAGTATATGTTAGCGAGGATGCTTTTGTAAATGCGGGTACGAAGGCTACCACGAACTTTGGTACTAACGGCTATATGGATATTAAAAATGGTACCGGTGATTATTTACGCAAAGCCTTTCTGAAGTTCAATATGAGTGGAATTCCTGCAGACAGTGAGATTGAATCAGCCAAGCTATTCGTATATGGCGGGGTCAATGATAGCCGTGTGCAAAATGGTGGAATAAGCGTTCATGAAGTAGGGAGCAACAATTGGAGTGAGACTGCGCTAACATGGAATAACATGCCGGCGATTGGAGCTCAAATTGGGAAGATCACTGTGGATAAGGATTACGGGTGGCGGCAGTTCGATATCACGTCCTTTGCTAAAGCACGGCTGAAACTGGATGGACAAATGAGTCTAGCTCTGCAGGGAGATTCGGATCTGACGGTTACATTTAAGACCAGGGAAGGCGATGGCGGAATTTATAAGTCCTACCTGGAGATTACGTATAAACCATATGTTCCGGCGACAGGGATTAGCTTAAGCAGTGAACAGGCTGTATTAGCGGTAGGCGAAGCTATGAATCTTAAGGCAGCGCTTGCCCCGCTTAATGCTACGAATAAAGAACTAAATTGGAGCATCGATAGCAATGATGTGTTGAAGTTAGAACCAAATGGTACTGAGGCGGCGATTACGGCATTGAAGCCGGGAAGAGCCAAGGTGACGGTAACAACGGCTGACGGTAAGCTGTCCGCAGTCTGCGAAGTCAAGGTGGTTCTGTCGAAGATAGCTGGCGATTTGAATGGAGACGGGAAAATAACGGTCGGCGATTTGGGCATTGCGGCAGCTAATTTTGGCAAAGACAAGACAAGCCCAGATTGGGATGTAGTAGAGGCAGCCGATATGAACGGGAATGGAATCATTGATTCTGATGATCTGAAATGGTTCGCCGATCAGATGCTGCAGTAGAACTAGAGGTGAGGGGGACTTGGTCCCCCCTTACAATTTTCCGAGAGAGGGTGTTATTACATCATGTGGAAACATAGAATGAAGCCTATCGTCCTTGTATTGATGATTTCTTCACTCATTTTTGCGTCTTTCCCGGCCGCACCAGCATCAGCTGGGTCGACTGAACAAGCTGATAAGTTCGAGGAGCTGCGGATCAAATGGTTCAATTACTTGACCGGGGGTACCAGTCTCGATCTGAAGGATGAAGATATTAGCAGTGCTATCCAGGTCAATGCCCAGAAAGTTACTAATGACGCTAAGAACGGGGCTTGGGATACGCTGGTTAAAGACACTGACAGGACTTATCTATGGTCTGATTATAAGAGTACTACGGATTCCAGCCAGATCACTAATTCATATAACCGGTTGAGGGACATGGCTATTGCCTATGCGACCCCAGGTACGAGATTATATCAGAATGAGGAATTGAAGAATGATATCATCACTGGTCTGGATTGGATGCATGACAATCGCTATAATCCGCAGAAGGCGGCTTATAACAACTGGTGGGATTGGGAGATCGGCTCCCCTCTGTCTCTCGCCGATATTATCACTCTGATGTATCCAGATCTGTCCGAGGAGCAGATCAAAGACTACACGAGTACAATTGACCGGTTCATACCTGATCCGACGAAGCGGTTAATCGGTTCGCCGGGCTTGAAGGAGACAGGTGCCAATCTGCTGGATAAATCCTTGGCAGTTCTTTTGCGGGGAGTACTCGGCATGGACGAGCAGTCCATCGTGAAAGCACGGGATGCAATAAGCTCGGCCTTCCCTTATGTAACGAGTGGAGATGGCTTCTATGAAGACGGTTCATTTATCCAGCATGGGAACATCGCCTATACAGGTAGCTACGGCAGTGTTCTGCTTGGAGATATATCGAAGCTGCTGACCATACTGGACAAATCTCCTTGGCCGATTGAGGTTGCTGACTTCGGCAATGTGTGGAAATGGGTGACCGATTCCTTCGAGCCTGTCATCTATGACGGACATATTATGGAAATGGTTAGCGGTCGGGCAGTGTCCCGCTATAACAACAATACGCGGGGCGCGGTGTGGACGATTCTTCGTCTTGCACAGTTCGCTCCAACTGAACAAGCTGCCTATTACAAGAGCATGGTGAAGGACTGGGTCGTCTCGGATACGAGCACGCCGAATCCTTATGCGGGTATGCAGATCAGGGATATTGTTAACTTCAAGCAGTTGCTGAACGATTCCAGTATTAAGGTGCGCGGCGATCTTGTAACACATCATCAATTCTCGGTCATGGATCGGATTGTCCATTCAAGACCGGGATATACACTGGGAATCAGCATGTCTTCTTCCCGGATTGCCAATTTCGAGGGCGGGATGAATGGAGAGCATACACGAGGATGGTATACCGGTGATGGGATGACCTATCTATATAACTCAGATTCAGATCAATTCCGCAATGCGTTCTGGCCAACGGTAGACTCTTATCGGATGCCGGGAACGACCTCCGATGGTTTGCCGAGAACGATGATCAAGACGACGGGAAAGACCTGGGTCGGCGGTTCATCGATGGATATTCAGTTCGGAATTGCCGGGATGGATCTAGCTCCTCCTGGGAGCAAATTAACCGGGAAGAAATCCTGGTTCATGTTCGATGATGAGATCGTAGCCCTTGGGGCTGGTATCACGACTCCAGATGAACGTAAGGACGGACGTCAGGTTGAGACGATCGTAGAGAACCGAATGATCAATTCGGCGGGTACGAACAAATTAATCGTTGATGGACAAGCAATGCCAACGGACTTAGGTTGGTCCGATACATTGAAAAATGTGAAATGGGCGAATCTGGAGGGGCCGACGAAGGGGGCCGACATTGGCTATTACTTCCCGGATTCTACCGACATCGGGGCACTGCGCCAAGCGAGAACCGGTTCTTGGAAGGACATCAACACCACTGGCCCGGCCGATCCGATTACGCGCAATTATGTCAGTATGGTCGTAGGGCATGGTGTTAAACCGACAGATGCCAGCTATTCCTATGTGTTACTGCCATCATTCGATGCGGCGGCTACGAAGGCTTATAACGATAATCCGGATGTTCAAATACTAAGCAATACAGCGCAGATCCAAGCTGTACAGGAGAAAAAAATCGGCATCACAGGTATTAATTTCTGGCAGCCAGGGGAAATGAATGGCGTTCGTGTATATCAGCCGGCTTCTGTCATGGTTAAGGAGCAAGGCGACGAATTGACCGTATCTGTATCCGATCCGACGCAGACGCAATCGAAGGTGAAGGTTGAGATCGCTGCAGCTTCATTACAAGAGCTTAGTAAGGATCCAACGGTCAAAGTACTGCAGACAGCACCTACGATTATGCTCGAGGTTAATACCCAAGGCAGCAAAGGGAAGACTCATGTGATCAAACTGAAGATCGACCCTGAATCAGAGACGGAACTGCCAGAGGTAGGGGCGTTGGAACCCGATGCTGCAGCCAAGGTTCGGATCGATGTGTCCGAGGATACGTATGTTAATGCCGGACAATATGCGGGTACGAACTATGGTGATAAAGGATTTTTGAATGTCCGTAATGGAACAGGTGACTTTAACCGTAGTGTATTTTTGAAATACGATCTTTCGCAAATTGTTGATGACATCGAACGGGTTACGCTGAATGTATATGGAAAGACCAATGATAGTAACGGCACAAGGTCTGATATCGGTGTATTCGAGATTCGTAATGATAGCTGGAAGGAAAAAGAGCTCACCTATAACAATAAGCCTGCAACAGGTGCACAGCTGGATCTACAGACCGTTGCATCACCCGACCAATGGTGGCAATTTGACGTAACACCATTCGCTAAGGAGAAGCTGCAGAACAATAAAATCGTCAGCTTGACTCTACAGCAAGTTGGTAAGGATTTAAGTGCTGAGATTCGCAGTCGTAAAAATGAGAACGGACTGTATCGTTCTTATCTGGAGGTACTTCTCAAGGATACCGTAGCACCGACAACGAAGGTTCAGATTGAAGGCGAAGCGGAAACCGGGGGGGAGCATTATAAAGATGTAACCCTGCTCTTCTCAGCCGAAGATAATGAGAAGGGCTGGGGCGTGCTGAGAACGGAAGCTCGTGTAGATGGCGGCAAGTGGCAGACGATCAAGGACGGCAAGCTTCTCATTCAAGGAGAAGGGGATCACACTGTAGAGTATCGTTCTATCGACAAGGCTGGAAATGTAGAGCAAACACAGCAGCTCGCCGTATCTGTGACGCGTCCGGCCGCCGATCTGAAGGGGCCGAATGAAATTGTGGCGGGAGAGCCGTTGGTCGTGAAGTATGCAGTTAATACTTCTATGAAAGACATTTATGCTAATCAAATTGTGCTCACTTATGATGAGAGCCTGGTGCAATTCGTGTCTGCTGTATCTTTACAGAAAGGGATCACCATCCTGGATACGCGAAAGGATAAGGGACAGGTTCAGATTGTCATTGCAGGTGAAGGAGTACCTATCCAAGGTAAGGCAGATTTGTTGGAACTCACGTTTAATACGACTAAGGTAGCATCGACAACTGAGGGTAAGCTTAATGTGTCCAAGTCCGTACTGGGTAATCTGTCTGGAGACGAGATTGATGCGGCACTGGCTTCTCTAGTCTTCACGGTGAAGGACAAATCGGATCCAGGCAATGGTAACGGAAACGGCAACGGAAACGGAAACGGAAACGGGAACGGAAACGGTAACGGGAACGGGAACGGCAATGGTAACGGAAACAGCAATGGTAACGGAAACGGGAACAGTAACGGGAACGGCAACGGAAACGGAAACGGAAACGGGAACGGGAACAGTAACGGGAATGGCAACGGAAACGGCAACAGTAACGGCAACGGGAACGGAAATGGTAACGGTAAGGCTGCAGCTCTGAAGGACATTCAAGGGCATTGGGCGGAAGATGTTATCCGTCAAGCTGTAGGGGAAGGATTGATTAAAGGTTATCCAGATGAGACCGTCCGTCCGAACAAGCCGATTACTCGTGCTGAATTTACATCTTTATTGGTAAGAGGGCTGGATTTGCAGGAAGAAGACGAGCTCTCATTCAAGGATGCAGCTAAGCTTCCAGAATGGGCGAAGTCCGACATTGCAAAGGGTATCAAGAGAGGCTTCATCAGCGGATTCCCTGACCATACGTTCCGGGCGGATCAAGCGATCACACGTACTGAGCTTGCCGTGATGGCTGCCAAGGCATTAGGCGCAACCGCACCGCCACAGGCGGAGTTAACATTCTCCGATGCGGGAAGCATCCCGCTATGGGCACAGGGCTGGATCGCAGTCGCTATTAACGAAGGTCTAATTCAAGGCCGCGGTAACAATCGCTTCGATCCTCAGGCTGTGGCGACTCGCGCCGAGGCATTAGTCGTAGTGATGCATTTGCTTGAGGCCCAAGGGCAGAAATAACCCAAACTTTTTATTTTCCATACAGAAAGGTCGAGTCCAGGTTGTGAAATCTTCCTGAGCTCGACCTTTTTGTGCCCATATAAGCCTTTAATACCTTGGAAAGTGTGTTGTTACTTCTCTGATTCTAGAACAGCTTCCCTTGGGCATAGAGGATCGTCGATATTCGCATAATGGCATGATCAAAGCAGGTCTGCCGGAGCGATTTGTTCGAATTGAAGTAGAGTGGATAAATCTTATTCATCGTATTCCCCATTTTACAATGCAACTGTTCAAATACCTCTGATTCGCTATAGTATTGAGTCTCGCGACCTTGCAGCCATTCGAAGTAGGATACGATTACTCCGCCTGCATTGGCTAGAATATCGGGAATGACCAGGGTACCTTTGGCTGCCAATATATCATCGGCCTCACCGCCGATTGGTGCATTTGCCCCTTCAACAATGATCGGTGCTTTTACCCGTTCAACATTGTCTGCTCGGATCTGATCTTCCAAGGCGGCTAAGATAAGCACATCTACATCCAGATATAGAACGGCTTCCCGATCCAAAATTTCAGCATGGATGCCGGCTTCAACAATTTGCTCCTTGTTGAAAGGGAGATCTCCTCGATTGATTGCTGCGTATTTAGCGAGCGCCGGTACGTCCAGCCCATCCCGATTATATAGTGTCACATTGCGGTCACTAACCGCGACAATGGTATTATTTATGTACTGACAATGATAAGCCTCGGTCGCCGTTACTGATCCTACATTACCGAAGCCCTGTACAGCCAGAGTGATCGGTCGGTTCAGACAACTCTGAGCGACTGCGGCCTGCTGATTCGACGATTGGGCTAATTGCTGATGGTTCTCTTGCAGATAATCATGAAGCAAATACCGGAGTGTGTAATAGACGCCTTTGCCGGTCGCCTCTTTACGCCCCAGGGATCCTCCATTAAGTACGCTTTTACCTGTAAAACTACCCAGATAAGGCTTGCCGTAATGAATGCTCTTATATTCGCTCATCATCCAATCCATCTCACGCGCGCTGGTTCCAACGTCAGGAGCAGGGATATCTTTGTCTGGACCAAGGATTTCGTTGAAATATTGGACGTATTTCGTGCAGATTTGATAGAGCTCTTTGGTGGAGTAATCTCTTGGATTGATGGCAACACCGCCCTTGCCGCCGCCGAAGGGAACCTCATGAAGAGCGTTCTTCAACGTCATGAGAGCCGCGAGATTAACCACCTCAGCTTCGTTTACGGATTCATGGAAGCGAATGCCGCCTTTATAAGGTCCCAGCGTGTCATTATGCTGCATGCGGAAGGCAGGGATGCGTTCAATGACTCCGTTGTCCCGGGCGATTCTTAGATAAGATTTATGAATATGGTTAGGGGTTGATAGAATGGTAATTAGCGAGTGAATCGCTTTATCTCTTGCATCGTCTTTGAGCTCAGGCAGGAAATTGGGCTCATTCAGCAGGTTATGTAGGGATTTCTCAATGATGTCTGTTGTCTGTTTAGCCATAGCTTCGATCACCTCAAGGTTTATTTTGAAACGTTCTTAAATAGGGGCTAACAGTGGCACGAAAAGACACCTCCGCTTTCTAAAAAGGTAGTTCAAAAAGTCCCCCTTTGATCACGAAGTAGCACTGAAGGATAATTCGACATCGAATCTTGAATTCAGTCGGGCCTTCCGGTGCTCACGTACCCACTACGTACGCTCCGCTCCTCAGTCCCTAGCTTCATCCAACCTTCTCGGTGCTGAAAGTCTGACTTCTTAAACACGCACTTC
>DASYFA010000099.1:0-1730 GCA_036498705.1 Paenibacillus sp. | reverse complement strand
GATGGAGAATGCCTTGCAATCCGAAGCGTACCGTTCTTCTATTCTCGGAGGACGTACGGAATTCGTCCGTCTGTACGAGACAGGGACCAGCTATGCAGAAGTAAGACGGGAGTGGATGTATGATGAATAGTGCACCCCGTTCCTTGATTCCTGTTCTAGAGATCTTCGGACCGACCGTTCAAGGTGAAGGTATGGTCATCGGCCAGAAGACGATGTTCGTACGTACCGCCGGCTGCGACTACCACTGCAGTTGGTGCGACTCCGCCTTCACTTGGGACGGAAGCGCCAAGGAAGCGATACGGCTGATGACTGCGACAGAGATTTGGGAAGAACTGCGGCAGATTGGGCAAGACCGTTTCTCCCATGTCACTCTGTCCGGCGGTAACCCGCTTCTACTTCCGCAGCTCCAATCGCTGATCGATTTGCTGCATCAACAGCACGTAACTATCGCTGTCGAGACACAAGGCTCGCGCTGGCAGGATTGGCTGGCCGAGGTCGAACAAGTTACTATCTCCCCGAAGCCGCCAAGTTCCGGGATGAACACAGACTGGCCTAGGCTGAGCGAGATCGTGGATAAACTTAGCAATCGTCCCGCTTCCTATAGTATGAGTCTGAAGGTTGTCGTATTCGATGATCTCGATCTGAATTATGCCAAAGAGGTGCACCAGCGTTATTCTGAGATACCTATGTATATACAAGTAGGAAATCCAGATGTGCATCGTATGGACATCAATAGCCATGCCAGCGATCTGCTGCAGCGCTATGAGCACCTAATCGATCAGGTCATGAATTCGTCTGAGCTCAATAACGTCAGAGTGTTGCCACAACTGCATGCCTTAGTATGGGGCAACAAACGCGGTGTCTGACCACTAACACCGGAATACTTCATTACATGATTCATATTTAAGGAGGATGGCCTCTATGTCAGGAAGACAACAGGAAGAAATGCAGGATATTACCCTGCTTGGCAACCAAGCCGTTAACTACCCGATGACCTATACACCAGAGATTTTGGAGAGCTTTGACAACAAGCATCCATACCGCGATTATTTTGTTAAATTCAACTGTCCGGAATTCACAAGCCTCTGTCCTATTACAGGGCAGCCCGATTTCGCCACGATCTATATCAGCTACATTCCCGACCAGAAAATGGTTGAGAGCAAATCGCTCAAGCTGTATCTGTTCAGCTTCCGCAACCATGGCGATTTTCATGAGGATTGCGTCAACATCATTATGAATGATCTGATTAAGCTGATGGATCCTAAATACATTGAAGTGTGGGGTAAATTCACCCCGCGCGGCGGCATCTCTATCGATCCGTACTGCAACTACGGACGCCCGGGTACGAAATATGAGGCCATGGCTGATCACCGATTGATGAACCATGACATGTATCCCGAGAAGGTCGATAACCGGTAATTTAGGGAGTAGCCCCTCGTGGATTTGCAGCATCCCCAACATTCAAAACGAGCCTTAGAATAAAATTTTAGGGGCTCGTTTTTTTATGGTATCTATTTGATTATCAAATCAAGAATTTGTATCCAACGCTAACTGAGTCTCATCTCATTGCAATATTTTGCTACAATACAGATAAAATCCATTAACCGGGAGGATCCTCAGCTATGAAACCACGGGTTTATATTGCCAGGGAAATACCGAAAGATGTCGAAGCTTACATCGGAGAGCATTGCGACTACTCTATATGGGACCAGTCTGGATCAATTCCTCTT
>DASYFA010000098.1:0-4027 GCA_036498705.1 Paenibacillus sp. | reverse complement strand
GGATTATTTATATATTGTAGACTTCAACGACAGCTTCTCGCGCGTAAGTCCGCAGAACTTCGTCAGTGGTATGCTGATCCCGCTTGGGATTCATACTGCTGTCGTTGGCTTTGATTTTCATTTTGGCTATCGCGGAGAAGGCCATGCGGGGATGCTTCGCGAGCTGAGCGATTACAAGCTTGAGGTCACGATTGTGCCTCCGTTTCTGATCGAAGGCGATAAAGTGAGCAGCTCAAGCATTCGCCTTGATCTGCAAGAAGGCAATGTGAAGCAAGTGCGACGTCTATTAGGTCGTCCTTACTCCTTGTCGGGAACCGTTATGCATGGTGAGAAGCGAGGTCGTACGATTGGCTTCCCGACGGCTAACCTGAAGATGGGGGAGCACTATGTGCTGCCGAGAAAAGGGGTATACGCCGTAAGGGTTGGTTATGGAAATCAGATGCTACAGGGAGTTATGAATGTAGGCGTCAAGCCAACCTTCCATGAGAATGAGATTGTTCCTACGATTGAGATTCATCTACTAGAATTCAGTGGGGATCTTTATGGCAAGTTGCTATCGGTCGAGCTAATTGGCTTCATCCGTGAGGAACGCAAATTCGGCTCTATTGAGCAATTAGTCGCGCAAATTACTAAAGATGCCGATACGGCGAAGCAAATATTGTCGTCGGCGGAATAATACGTACAAGCATCATTTACTTTTATCTCATATCTATGTTATACTGATTTACGTTGTTCATGCAGGCTTTTCCCGCATGTCAATATAAAACCTTAGCTTGGTTGTCAGGTCTCACCGTCCGACTACTAGGCTAGTGGCGATTTTTGTAAAGGAGGTGGATAGGATGGCATTAACTCAAGAGCGTAAACAACAATTGATTGAAGAGTACAAAACTCATGAATCCGATACTGGATCACCAGAGGTACAAATTGCTATCCTCACGGAGAACATCGTGAATTTGACTGATCACTTGCGTACGCACAAGAAGGATCATCATTCCCGTCGCGGTCTTTTGAAGATGGTAGGTCAACGCCGTAAGTTGTTGGCTTACTTGAAGAACAAAGACGTTAAACGTTACTCCGCGTTGATTGAGAGACTCGGATTGCGCCGTTAATTTGCCTTTGTTGAAGAAAAGCAGCCTGGCAACCGCCGAGCGCTATTGCAGCGAACGGTCGGTCGTTGGGTTGCTTTTTACGAAGAAATACATTACACAGCTGTTTCAGGAATAATGACGTATATCTGCTAATGAAGGGCTCCGTGAGGAGCTTTTGTTTTAGATATAATAAGAAAACAGATGATAATCATTTTTATTGCTTTTATGAATTGGATAGAAGCAGGAAATAATGAGATTTGTAACGAACTTTTATTTGTGAATAAGGAGGGATTTCATGGAAAAACATGTGAAAATGGAGTTGGGAGGAAGACCTCTTACATTGGAGACCGGGCGCTTGGCCAAGCAGGCTAACGCTGCGGTAATGGTCCGTTATGGTGATACGGCTGTTCTGTGTACTGTGACAGCATCGGCTGAACCTAAGGATTTGGATTTCTTCCCATTGACCGTGAATTATGAAGAGAAGTTGTATGCTGTAGGTAAAATTCCTGGCGGCTTTATCAAGCGTGAAGGACGTCCAAGTGAGAAAGCAATTCTCGCCAGCCGTCTGACCGACCGCCCGATCCGTCCATTGTTCCCTGAAGGGTTCCGCAATGATGTACAGATCGTGAATCTGGTAATGAGCGTGGATCAGGACTGTGAGCCTGAGATTGCTGCTATGATCGGTACTTCGGCTGCACTGAGCATTTCGGACGTTCCTTTTAACGGACCGATTGGCGGGGTTGCTGTAGGCCGTGTGAATGGCGAGTTTGTAATTAACCCGGATATTGCGCAGCAAGAAGCAAGCGATATTTATGTCGTTGTTGCGGGTACTAAAGATGCGATCATGATGGTCGAAGCCGAAGCGAATGAGATTCCGGAAGAAGTTATGCTGGAAGCGATTATGTTCGGGCATGATGAGATTAAGAAGATCATCGCTACGATCGATGAACTTGTAGCAGTTGCAGGCAAAGAGAAGATGGAAGTGAAGCTGCACGCTGCTGATGCAGATGTGAATAGCGAAGTTCGCGCACATGCATCCGAGCGTCTGGTTGAAGCTGTCAAGATCGCTGAGAAGCATGCTCGTCAGGATGCAATTGATGCCGTTAATGATGAGACTGTCGCTTATTTTGAGGAGAAGTACATAGAATCTCCTGAGTTGATGGATGATGTGAAGGAAGTGCTGCACGACATCGTCAAAGAAGAAGTGCGCCGCCTAATCACTCATGATAAAGTTCGTCCGGATGGACGCAAATTAAGTGAGATTCGTCCGATTGAGTGTGACATTAATCTGTTGCCTCGGACTCATGGCTCTGGTCTGTTCACTCGTGGTCAGACGCAAGCGCTCAGCATTTGTACGCTTGGAGCACTTGGCGATGTACAGATTCTCGATGGTATTGACCTTGAGGAGTCCAAACGCTTCATGCACCATTATAACTTCCCGCCATTCAGTGTGGGCGAGGCTCGTCCTTTGCGCGCACCTGGACGCCGTGAAATTGGACATGGTGCACTTGGTGAACGGGCATTGTCGAAGGTTATTCCACCGGAATCGGAATTCCCTTATACGATTCGTCTCGTGTCGGAAGTTCTGGAATCGAACGGCTCTACTTCCCAAGCGAGCATCTGTGCTAGTACCCTGGCTATGATGGATGCTGGTGTACCGATCAAAGCGCCGGTTGCTGGCGTAGCAATGGGCTTGATCAAAGATGGAGAACATGTCTCAATCTTAACAGACATTCAAGGTATGGAGGACCATCTCGGTGATATGGACTTCAAGGTAGCTGGTACTGCGGAAGGCGTAACTGCCATTCAAATGGATATCAAGATCGACGGAATCGACCGTCAAATCTTGTCCGAAGCCTTGGAGCAAGCAAGAGAAGGCCGTATGTTCATCCTTGGCAAAATGCAGGAACGTATTCAGGCTCCTAAGGAGCATTTGTCTCAATATGCGCCTAAGATTACGATCATGAATATTAATCCGGATAAGATCCGCGATGTTATTGGTGCTGGCGGCAAGATCATTAACAAGATCATTGAAGAGACTGGCGTCAAGATCGATATCGAGCAAGATGGACGTGTATTCATCGCTTCGACCAATGAAGAGATGAACAACAAAGCGCGTTCGATTATTGAAGGCATCGTTAAGGAAGTTATGATTGGTGAGATTTACGTGGGTACTGTCAAACGGATTGAAAAATTCGGCGCCTTCGTAGAAATCCTGCCAGGCAAAGACGGTTTAGTGCACATCTCCCAGCTTTCAACAGAACGGGTTGCTAAAGTGGAAGATGTCATTGCTATCGGAGATACAATTACTGTCAAAGTAACCGAGATCGATCAACAAGGACGGGTTAATCTTTCCCGTAAAGCGGTATTAACCGCGGAGAAGGAATAATCACACACTTAGATTCTCACTTTGAACAGATATCGTTACGAGAAAAGAGACAGAATGACCATTCTGGCTCTTTTTTGCGTACTCTTTTTTTATACTTATTTTTTACTTTGTATTTGCGGAAGGATTTATGTAATATTGAGGAATATTCTGCCAAAATAATTATTGCTTGAATGGGGAGGGGCGAGATGCCTACAAATGAGAAATTATCAATGACCTGGCTCTTTACCTATTTGAAGCCGGTTAAGGGAAAGCTCGTGCTTTTGCTGGTTATGCTGCTTGTTTCAACGGCATTGCAGCTCATTAACCCGCAGATTGTAGCACGCTTTATTGATGCAGCTGCTGGAGGAGAGCTCGTATCCAGCCTCTTGCTGCTTGCAGGCGTTTTTTTAGTGGTGGCTGTATTCAATCAGTTAATTACAGTAGCCGTAAGTTACATAGGAAATGATGTCGCTTGGAGATCGACGAATAAGCTGCGCGGCGACCTGCTCAGACATTGTCTGAAGCTGGATATGCGATTCCATAATGTGAAGACGCCAGGGGAGATGATTGA
>DASYFA010000097.1:0-2885 GCA_036498705.1 Paenibacillus sp. | reverse complement strand
CAGTAATGCCTCCTTCGTAGGAGCTTCACTCGTATCGTGTTTATGCTTCAGGTCAATTTCATATCTTTGCAACCTTTCCGTCACAACCAAAAAATCCTCTTCGAGCGTGAATCGTTGATCGACATTCACCTCAAGAGGATTTACTTTTACTACAGTCCCGAACATTACCGCCACCGGATTTCCGGCGCCCACGGCTTCACTGCCGAGCCTTCTTATTTTATCTCCAAGTGCCATTAAATCACCTTCAAATCCAAGCTAATCGTATAATCTTCCCCGCTGAAGCGATGCGAGCACTCGTCGGTCAAATAAAATTGATCGATGCCCATATCAGCAATTCTTACGCTAATGTAAGAGCCGGCCCTGACGGATGGATTTCCGAGAGCCTCAAGCTTGAGCTTTTTCGTCTCCCGGTTCTTTAACTGCTGCAGCTGCTCAACCAACTTTTTGATCTGAGCTTCATTCATATTGTCATCAACCTTCTGAAAGTACTGCAGCCGCCCCCATTTAGCGATGTTCGCACTATCCTCTGCGGCGTATACATCGCGATGTCCCGTCTGTTTATTGTCCTGCACCAGCTTGAAGCGGTTATACGTCTCATTATCGATACTCTTCTCAAAAGAATAACCATACATAGAGGCTTCATCGCCAATCACCAGATCGAGTCGCATATCCTTGGCGTCACGTACAGCCAGCGCTCCGAATTCATCAAAAAAGTTATAGATATTCCCCGTATTAATAACGGTATGGTCGAATGCTTTGCAAATAATATCGATCAGCTTCTGATTATCCTCAACCAACGAAGGGATGCGATACTTCGTATCGACGACATGCCCCCATTTCAGGCCCGTATCATCCGCAATACGCTTGACGATGGCTGCAGCAGTCATATTTTTAAACACATAGGTCTCATTCGTGGACAAATACCGGATCTGGTCATAGCATTTGACCTTAATCTGTTCCTCCTGATCGCTTCCGATTGTAAATACATATCCGTAAAAAATCGGAACGTCATCCCACTTCGCCCTTATGATATCGCCATTGTTGATCTTGATATTATCTGCAGCAATAAAGGAAAAATCAAAGCTGCCCGGCTTGCCGATCCGGGAGGTTTTCCAGGTTGCGTCCGTGACCAGCTCAGATATATCCCATATTGAGCCTTCCTTATTATCCAGCAGCAGCTCCAGCATCCAGTTGTCCTCCCTTCTTACGGCAGCTTAATGATTTTACCGATCGGTAATTTCCTTAGCTCACTGTCCTTAATACCATTCAGCTTCTGAATCTGTGTATACTTGGCTCCGTCGCCCAGGAACTTCTTCGCTACCTTCCATAGCGAGTCTCCAGCCACCAATGTATAAGTCTTCGGCTGAACTCTCGTATCAGGGCGGGGCTTCGATTCGGCACTACTCTTGTTGGCTGCCTTTGCTCCCTCTATTGTCGCTTCCACTATCTTCGTCTTAGTAGCCGCATAGAAACGATATTCTTTGAAAGATATTTGATATTTGATATCGCCAACCGCCCCGCTGCTTTCCGACCAAGAAAACTTCTCGACGCTGACGTACATCGCAATATCTATAGATCCACCAGTAAAGACAAGACGCATCGGCTGCTTAGAACGAGACCACTTCTGAATGTCCTCAACATAATGCTTCGGTTCGAATAACCTCTCTTCCGCAATACTCGCCCCTGGGAACCAACTCGCCGGAAATATGCCCTCAAAAGAAAGCTCAGCAAGCTTCACGTTCCTAAGTACGTTGATCTCGCCGAGCTTTGAGATGTCATAGGTTTTATGATTACCGGATTCGGAAACCTCAATCTTGGCCGGTAACACCGGGAATTCAATCGCTTCTTTCTCGTTATTGTAAGAGAGCCTCAAAGAATATTTACTCATCTCATCCATACACCCCCGCGGCGGAAGCGGCGATTTCCTCTTCCAGAGTCTGTTCAATCCGGGCTACAATTGTATCAATATCTGCCCCGTTGTTCACTGGGCCTGTCGTGACCTGGACAGTTGGAGTGAGAGAGACAAAATTCTGAATCGATTTCATCTCAGCCAGCTCCCGCATCATTTTCAGATCCTCACTGCTGATATCTACCGAATTCTCAATTTGACCTACCTTATCGACTCTTCCGACATTGGGGATGGAGTTTGACCCTGAGATCATAGACCCAGAACCAGAATTTTGATTAGCAGCCGCATTGTAAGGATTAGCCGCGATATCCAAGCCTCCCGTCGGATTTTTGAACTTGTCGGTAAGGGAGTTCTTAAATGAGCCTAACCCATCCATCGCTTTTCTTGTACCATTAATCCCCACATTATTACCCTTATCGAAATAGTCACCTACATCTTTATACGCGATATGACCGAAATCAACTTCTGTCTTCACAGGTTCTTCCATCAAATCTCTTATGCTGTTCACTTTATCGCTAAGGGCATGGATATTCTTCTCGTCAAATAATTCAGCCCGTTTAAAGTCTGTTCCAAATATGTCGTTCACTTTATCAACAAGCCAGTTGAAGCCCTTCAACGCCCCATTGATAGCCGATAAAATCGTCGTCATAAAACCACCAGCAAACTCTTCCACCGACCGTAACATATTATAGAAATGTTCAATGAAGAACATGGCCAAATCATAGACTAGCTTCTTAACGGAATAAATGGCTTCAAAGAATAGATTTACTGTAGACTCAGCAAATTGAACAACCGCATTTATTATGCCTACAATGATATTGTAAACAATCGCATACAATGCGAAAAAAGCGCCTACGACTAACCCAATCACATCCTGTGCGGAAACTCCGAAATGAATCATAGCTGCAACGAGGATACCAATAATGGCTGCTATGAGTAAAATAGGCCAATTGGCCATCATCCAGGCTGCTGCAGT
>DASYFA010000096.1:0-9488 GCA_036498705.1 Paenibacillus sp. | reverse complement strand
GGGGGTCCCTTTTCCCGTCCAGCCTAATTCCTTGCATTGATTCGTAAACGAGACGGAGGCTGGATCGCCGATGACTTCCCCCTCTTCAGCATTGCCTGCATACCGAATCAACTGATGGTTCCAGATGCGAATATGGAGGTCGGGCGTGCGTTGATGGAATATCGTAATGGCTGGGCGAATCTTCCCGCCGTTCGTCGCATAATCGATATGCTGCATTAAAGCTTCCGAGATTTCCTCCGCTGTGGACAAACTTCGTGCATCGATCACGTTCAATGAGTCCCAGAACAACCGGCCGATACAGCGGTTGCTGTTCCTCCAGGCCATTTTTGCCCCGTGCTCCAGTTCTTCATAAGTTAATTCATAAGTTCCCAAACGCTCAATCTCCGCTTCAATCATAGCCAATCGACGCTTGGCCTCTTCTTGCGATTTATTCAGCTCGCCATAGCATTGATGGATGAACTCCTCAGCTTTCACATAAAGGAGACGATCACTTTCTTTATCCCGCTTCTTGATCTCTGTGTCCGTGATGCTCAATGATGACACCTCCACTTAAACTCTAAGCTATCAATAAATTCTGGAAACATTAGTCTGTTCCTAGAGTAAAATACCTGCAAAAATGCAGTTTTTTCTATAAAAAAGAGCCGATTTAAGCTTATCTAACTAAAAAGCCTGCATATATGCAGGCATTTCGTTGAATTAATTCAGCCCTTCGATCGTGCCCTCCTTCAAAATGAAAAAGCCTTTTTGAGCGAAGGCAATAATCTTACTCACGCTAATTCCCGTTTGCCGGGATATATCAATCACCATCATATCTGGTTTAACCTCAGCGATGCTGCGGATTTTGAGGTAAGCCTCCTCACAGCTCGGACACATTTTCCGGCTTCTTCTCTCGGATAAATTACCGCAGAAATCACAAATTTGATAGTTTCCCATGAAATCTCCTTTATGAAATATACCCAACATTAGTCTTTATTGTTGCAAGCATAATTAATGGTTTAAGCCAGATTCAACTGCCAGGACACTCCAAACTTATCTGCGACCCAACCGAACTTCTTGCTGAAGCCGTAATCACTTAGAGGCATTAATACGCTGCCACCGGAAGACAACTGTTCATAGAGCCGGCTTACCTCTTCATCCGTATCACAAGTCACGTAGATGGAAAAGGAAGGAGTAAACGTGAATTCATGCTTAATATTACTGTCGATGCACATAAATTCCTGTCCCTTTAACGTAAATACCGCCTGTTTGACGCTGCCCTCATCACCCGGTTCATCGGGGCCGTAACGCACGATATGGGTTATTGCAGAATCATCGATCAGAGAAGTATAGTAATTCATCGCTTCCTCGGCGTTGCCTTGAAACATTAGAAATGGTGTAATCTTGTTCATTTATATTCTCCTTTTCAAGATTCTGGGCCAATACTTGAATACGTTATATCCTTCTTCCATCCTGAGCTGTGGCGTAAAAATCAAGCTTAACGAACCGTGACCTCCGTGATCGGAAGTGAATAGTAGACCGGATGCTCGTCAGCCTCCTGCTGGTATAGAACAATAAGCAACGATCCGTTGCTGTCTTTCGCTTCCGTAGCCACGGTTTGAGCGACAGATTCGTCTCCTATCACATCGGTAAGCGAGAACGGAAGCTCCTCAATGACCGCATATTTCATAAGCTCACGCTCGTCTAGATTCCGGGCGGCCAGTTCCGCGGCCAGTTCTATCTCTCCTGAAGTCAGAGCCTTGAAGTAATTATTCCGCTCATGCTTGTGCAAGCGGTCTTCCCACCATATTTTACGCGGCTTATACTTATGTCCCAAATAGTAATCGAGCTTCATCAAACCAAGCACGATCTCCGGCTCTTTAAGCCCATGCTGGGTCAAAAATTCATGCAAGCGCGAGAATAGATCCTCCAGCTGATGCCCGATCCGCTGCCAGCCTCTCTCTTCCCAATAGTCACCGAACTCCTGGAAGAAATCGAACGGAGACGTAAATTCCTGCGTAATCAAGTACTCGATCGTATGATCCATACGGTGATCGTTCCAGTACTTCTCCAGCACATCCTCCAACCGCTTAAGCCTGATCACATCGCTAAAAGGCAGTATATTATTGCCTAATATTTCATAAGGCGCATGGTCCATGAACGTATATCCATACTTGTCAGCATCATTACGGAGTCCGGTACCACGCAGCATCTTCAGGAAGCCGAGCTGCAGTTCCTCAGGACGCATCTCGAACACATCGTTAAATGTCTTGCGGAATGTCGAGTAGTCCTCCTCCGGCAAACCGGCAATCAAGTCAAGATGCTGATCGATCTTGCCACATTCTTTAATCTTGGTCACCGTACGAGTCAGTTTGGTGAAATTCTGCCGCCGCTTCACCAACAGATTCGTTGGATCATTGGTCGACTGCACACCAATCTCAAAGCGGAAGATTCCCGGCGGTGCATTCTCTGCTAGGAAATCTAGCACTTCTGGTCTCATAATATCGGCGGTAATCTCGAACTGGAACACACAGCCGCGATGATTATCAATCAGGAACTGAAACATCTCCATCGCATAGTCACGGTTAATATTAAAGGTCCGGTCGAGGAACTTGATGACTTTCGCCCCATTATCGATCAGATACATAATATCTGACTTCACCCGCTCGATATCATAATACCGCACCCCTACCTCAATGCTGGACAAGCAAAATTGACAGTTGAACGGACAGCCCCGACTTGTCTCAAAATAAATAATCCGTTTACTGATATTCGGAATATCCTCCGTAAAACGATGGGGTGACGGGAGCGTATTCAGATCTGATTTCGGCCTACCCGGATTGACGATCACCTCATCGCCCTTGCGATACGTTGCGCCGAATACGTAATGCAGCTTGCGTTCACCAGCCAGCTCCTGCAGCAAATGATGGAAGGTCTCTTCCCCATCCCCCATCACGATCGCGTCGATGTTCGGACAGCGTTTCATCCAGTACTCTGTATCGTAGGACACCTCGGGACCACCGAGCACGATGAACGTGTCGGGCAGCACTTTTTTTAATAAATCCACAAGCTTGAGCGTCTCTTCAATATTCCAGATATAGCAGGAGAACCCGATCACATCAGGCTTCCGCTGATACAGATCAGATACGATATTCATCGCCGGATCCTTGATCGTATATTCTGCCAGATCGATATCGAATTCATTGCCGCTATAGGCTTTAAGCAGCCGAATTGCCAGCGAGGTATGAATAAATTTTGCGTTTAATGTAGCTAAGATGACTTTCATGCTCTGTTCACAACCCTATTCCATATTTTGAAAAAACTCTAAAAAAGGTACGCCATATTTGCGGAACTTCACTTCGCCGACGCCCTTTATTCTTAGCATATCCGTCTCTGAGGTCGGACAGACTACGCTCATTTCCCGTAGGGTCGCATCATTGAAAATAATGTAGGATGGTACCCGTTCCTTCTCCGCCAGATCGCGGCGGATCAAGCGCAATTGCTCGAATACCGTCTCGTTAACTGCTGATGGTCCATCGTCGTAATTGCGGCCTCGGCGCCTTGTACCACCGCTCGATCCCGCAGCCGCCGTCTGAGGTGTTTCCGGTGCACGCAGCATCACCTGCTGCTTGCCCTTTAGCACATCAATTGCTAGCGGCGCAAGCCTCACGATCGGATATTGGCCTTCAGACAGCGATAAATATCCCTCGGCGATCAATACGTTAATCAGCTCGGAGATCTCCTTCTCTGTCCGCCGCCGCATCATACCGTAGGTAGATAGCTGGTCGAAGCTGTATTGAAGCACCTTCTTGTTCTGAGATCCCTTCAAGACGGAAGACACAAGTGCTACGCCGAATCTCTCCCTCATCCGATGGATGCAGGAGAAGATGATTTGAGCATCCGTGGTAGCATCCACGAGCTCGCGCTCATCCCGGCAATTGCTGCAAATGCCGCACAGTGAATGATCATGCTCCTCGCCAAAGTAGTCAAGCATCCCCCAGCGCAGACATTTGGTAGAATAGCAATATTCTATCATTTGCTGCAGCTTGCGGTACTCATTGTGCTTGCGCGTCTCATCCTGAGGATTCTGCTCGATCAGGAACTTCTGGGTCATAATATCCTGGGCGCTGAATAATAGAATACATTCACTCGGTTCACCGTCCCGCCCGGCACGACCTGCTTCCTGTACATAGGCTTCCATGTTCTTCGGCATATTGTAATGAATTACATAACGGACATTGGATTTGTCGATCCCCATACCGAAGGCATTCGTCGCCACCATAACGCGAATATCGTCGTAGAGAAAAGCCTCCTGGTTCTCCTCACGCTCCTGATCAGGAAGTCCAGCATGATAGCGGCCCGTTGGAATTCCCGAGTCCCGCAGTCGCTCATACAGATCATCCACGTCCTTACGGGTCGCGGCATAGATGATCCCCGGTTGGCTGCCGTGATTATGGGCGTAATTCAGCACGAATTCCCGCTTATTCTCTCCGCGCAGCACCGACATGGCCAGATTGTCACGACCAAGACCCGTTACGAATACAGAAGGATCTTGAAGCTTCAATAATCCGATCATATCGTCCATGACCTCTGGCGTGGCCGTTGCCGTGAAGGCTGCGACGATCGGGCGCCGCGGAAGGTCGGCCACAAATGGCGTTACCGCCAAATAGCTCGTCCGGAAATCATGCCCCCACTGCGATACACAGTGTGCCTCATCGACGGCCAGCATCGAGATGGTGAGCTCCTTCATTTCCTCGCGGAACCAGTCGAGCTCCAGCCGCTCGGGAGCCACATAGAGCAGTTTAAGCTCCCCACGCTTTGCGGCGCGAATTCGTTCATTAACTTCCTTACCAGACAAAGTGCTATTTATATATGCAGCGGATACTCCCGCTGCAAGAAGTGCATCCACCTGATCCTTCATTAATGAGATCAGCGGCGAGATGACTAATGTAAGTCCTGGTAACATGAGCGCCGGAATCTGATAGCAGATCGATTTCCCGCCTCCAGTCGGCATAATACCAAGTGTATCTGCCCCTGACAGCACGCTCGCTACGATCTTACGCTGGCCCTCGCGAAAATCGGGATAGCCGTAATATTTTTGAAGCAATTGCTTGGCTTCTTCCATACTTTGCAACTCTGTTCTCATATCATATCTCCTTATTGCCGTTCCTGCCCGCGCTGGGTAGCGTGTCCTAGTTTCTATAAATTAAGTTTACTGGGCTTTTAGGAAATGAGCAACCGAGCAATCCTCGCTTTACCTCCCATCAACGCCCCGAATGTTAGATCGAAAGTTCTCATAAATATTTTGACACTAACTATCAAAAGAGATAATCTGTCATTAGACTCTTAATATCGAAAGGTGGTAACTGTCATGATCAATCAAGGTAATCGAAGATGGTGGGTGCTGGGTGCTCTTGCAGTGGGAATCCTTGCAGTCGGGCTCGATATGACAATTCTTAACCTCGCCCTTCCTGTCCTTGCTACCGATTTGCATGCAACGAATAGGGATCTGCAATGGTTCGCGGATGCGTACAACCTAATATTTGCTGCCATGCTTCTGCCAGCAGGTTTGTTAGGTGACCGATTGGGGAGAAAGAGACTGCTGATTATTGGCTTGCTGGTGTTTGGATTGGCTTCTGCTGGATGTGCTTACGCTAGTTCATCCTTGGAGTTGATCGTAGGACGCGCACTTCTAGGCTTGGGTGCTGCATTATTGGTACCATTATCAATGTCGATCATACCTGTGTTGTTCTCTGAGGAAGAGCGTCCTAGAGCAATTGGTGTATGGATGATGGCGAATGCACTCGGTATTCCACTGGGGCCAATTGTGGGAGGCTGGCTGCTGAATAACTACTGGTGGGGCTCCGTATTCCTTATCAATATCCCATTAGTCATCATTGCCCTACTCGCTGTTTCCATCTTGTTACCTGAATCACACCGCGAAGTAAATCCAAGAGTAGATACAATTGGGATTCTTGCTTCGAGTCTTGGCTTGGTCAGCTTGACATACGGAGTCATTGAAATTGGTGAAAATGGATGGGGAGACATCACAACATTATCTACAATCATCGGCGGGATATTATGCTTAGTCGTTTTCATACTGTGGGAAAAACGCAGCAAACAGCCACTAATTGATCCATCTTTATTTCAGTCATTTAGATTCACATGGGGTTCGATATTGGCTGCTGTCATTTCCTTTATCATGTTTGGAGTATTGTTTGTAACACCGCAATATTTCCAAGCCGTTCAAGGTGTCAACGCATTGAATTCCGGATTACGATTATTGCCATTAGTTTTTGGCCTTTTGATTGGAGCCCCTGTATCCGATAAACTACAATCCAAGCTGGGTAGCCGGTCTACACTGGCTCTTGGTTTCTTAATACTGTCTGCCGGCCTAGCATTTGGAGCTAATACGGGTATGAACAGCGGGTACGGTTTTGCCTCAATATGGGTCACTATAGTTGGTTTTGGGATTGGATTGGCCTTACCCGTGGCAATGGACGTCGCGATGTCTCCACTATCAGCGGAACGCAGTGGCGTAGGCTCGGCATTAATTATGTCATTACGACAAGTGGGGGGAACGATGGGGATTGCTATTCTAGGGACCATCCTCAGCACCAGCTATCGAAATAACCTTGAGTTGCACGGATTTCCGGAGGATGTTACAGAAATTGTGGAGCGCAGCGTATCTGCCGGTACAGCCGTGGCCCAGAAAATCGGTTCAACAGCTTTATTGAACTCAGTACATGTTTCCTTCATTACTGGAATGGAAAAGATGCTGCAAGTATGCGGGGGAGCAGCAGTCCTTGGCTTATTGCTAACATTAATCTTTATACAAAAGAAAACAGACACCAGCACAATGCTGCAGCATGAACAAAATTCGATTGGAGAATAAGCAATTTAGGGGGAGTATCAACTATTGTCGGAACTTGCCTACCATTCCGCAGGCATGCTAAACTTATCTGTATGATATTGCTCGATTTTCATGTCCTTTGTTAGGTAGGACTATAATATAGAAGTTTTAGACGAATTGGGAATAGTGTTCGAGCAAAATACCTTTGGGGAGTGAACAGGGTGTCGGCGGATAACCATAAAACCATTGGGTTGCGAGAACGCAAAAAGGCGAAGACCATGGCTGCAGTTCAGATGCATGCACTGCGTTTATTTAAAGAATTCGGCTACCACGAAACTACCGTAGAACAGATTGCTGAGGCTGCGGAAATATCTCCAAGCACTTTTTTTAGATATTTTGCAACTAAAGAAGACGTGGTTACTACTGATAATTATGATCCCCTTCTTATCTCTGCTTTTGAAGATCAGCCTACTGATCTTAACCCGCTCCATGCATTACGCAACGCCATGAAATCAGCTATGAATCAAATGTCAGATGATGAGTTTACGACAATGAATGAACGAAACCAGCTTATCATGGCTGTACCCTCACTCCGGGCAGCATCATTAAATAATTTGGCTCAAACCATGGAAATGCTTGCTAAAATTATTGCAGAAAGAATGGGACATACGCAGGACGATTTGGCTATTCGAACGCTGGCCGGCGCCGTTATGGGAGTTAATATGTCAGTGATGTTTTATTACGCTGAACATCCTGAATCAGATTTCGCAAAATTGCTGGATGAATCTCTAACCCTGCTGGAAAAAGGATTGCCACTATAAAAATATAAAAATACAGGAATAAAGTCCAAACCTCGTTTATTGGGTTTGGGCTTTTTGATGTTTTTGATGTTAAATTAACATATATAGTTCAAAATGACTGAGTAGCGATTCATTGACCATGGACACGCTACAAGGTATCATTTGCATTAAACAAACTGATGCAGGATGGAGATATTAGATGAAAGGCAAACCATATTACAAAGATCATAAAGCAAATAATACAACTTCAAAACCGAATTCTAAAAACAATTCGAAGCATAAGCGGCCAGTGCAAGACCGAGTCACCAGCCGCGACTCAGCGGAAGAAGTTCGTGCGGGAGACCGCATCGTCGTGACGATCAAGCGTCTCGGCATTAATGGCGAAGGGGTCGGTTATTACCGGCGAAAAGCAGTATTCATTAACGGGGCCTTGCCGGGAGAGGTCATCAAGGCGGAGGTTACCACGGTAGAGTCGAAGTACATCGGAGCCGAGATCAAGCACATTGAGAAGCGCTCAGCTTACCGGGTCGATGCCCCTTGTCCGGTATTTAATATCTGCGGCGGATGCCAGATTCAGCATTTATCCTATGAAGGGCAAATGGCCGCTAAGGAGGACATCGTACGTGAAGCCTTCTCTCGCTATGCTGGACTTGAAAAAGTACGGATGAAACCGATCCTTGGTATGGATCATCCTTGGGGATACCGGAACAAGGCGCAGCTTCAGCTTGGCATGGGACCAGATGGCATGATAGCCGGTCTATATGCGGCTGACTCTCATCAATTGATCGACATTACGGGCTGCCCGATTCAGCATCCGAAGGTGAATGAAGCTGTAGATCAGGCACGCAAGGTACTGCAGCGGCTGCAAATCCCTGTCTATAAGGAGAAAAGCAATCAGGGGCTGGTTCGTACTATCGTGGTTCGCTTCGGTTTCCAGTCTGAGGAACTACAAATTACATTCGTAACGAGCAGCGACAAGCTTCCCAAGCAAGAGCAATTAGTCAAGGAATTGCGGCTCGCGATCCCCGGACTGACGAGTATCGCGATGAACATCAATCCGAAGAACACCTCACTAGTGTTCGGAAATCGAACTGTCCTCCTGTGGGGTGAGGATAGCATTCAAGAATCGCTTGGCGATCTGGATTTCACCCTGTCCCCACGCGCCTTCTTCCAGCTGAACCCGCTTCAGACGGTGAAGCTATATGAGACGGTACGCGCTGCCGCCGGGCTCACCGGCAAGGAGACGGTCGTCGATGCCTACTGCGGTACGGGCACCATCGGTCTATGGCTCGCTCCTTACGCGGGCGAAGTGCGCGGAATCGAATCGATACCGGAGGCGGTCGAAGATGCCAAGGCCAATGCGCTTCGCAACGGTCGCTCTAATGCCGCCTTCTACGAAGGCTACGCAGAGGAGCTGCTACCTCGCTGGGTGAAGAGTGGCTTCTCCCCTGACGTGATCATCGCTGACCCACCGCGTACCGGACTTGATTCCCGCTTCATCGAAGCGGTGCTGCGCACGAAGCCGACACGCTTCGTCTATGTCTCCTGCAATCCGTCTACTCTAGCCAAGGATTGCAAGGAGTTGCTGGACGGCGGCTACTCCCTGGAGTGGGTACAGCCGGTAGACATGTTCCCGCAGACGAGTCATACAGAAGTAATTGTCAAATTAGTTTATTCTTAAGTGAAGTATTGGAGATTGGGAATATATGAAAATAAACGTATACACATTAAATTCTTTTGCTAAAACAAAAGAAGGGGGAAACCCAGCAGGCGTTGTTATGAATGCAGATTCATTATCTGAGGAAGAAATGAAAAAAATTGCTGCTGTTCTTGGATTCAGTGAAACTGCTTTTGTATTA
>DASYFA010000095.1:0-3218 GCA_036498705.1 Paenibacillus sp. | reverse complement strand
CTGAATCATGGCCTGAATCATCCTTTGTCTGATGGGCATATTCAAATTTGGAGCATTAATCAAATTTGTCCCCCGTCCTGTAACGGTCGGTTTTACCTCCGGGATCGCGGTTACTATCTTCACAGGCCAAATTGCCAATTTCCTCGGGCTTACCGATATTGAGAAGCATGAGACCTTCATCGCGAACATGAAAGAAATTGCTATCCATATCGGCACGATTAATATATACAGCGTGATTACAGCATTGATCTGCCTGGCGATTCTGATCATCATGCCACGCATAATACCTAGAGTACCAGCGCCGCTCGTTGGAATCGTCGTATCCAGTCTAATCGCAGGTTGGCTATTCTCTGGCCATATCCCAACCATTGGGACGACATTCGGAGTTATACCAAGCACGCCGCCCAAATTCCATATACCATCCTTTAATTGGGATACACTTCAGCAACTGATCGGTCCGGCCTTTGCAATTGCTATGCTTGGCGCTATTGAATCATTATTATCTGCTGTAGTCGCTGACGGATTAACCAATACGAAGCATAACAGCAATCGTGAGCTGATCGGTCAAGGGATCGCCAATATCATTACCCCGTTGTTCGGAGGGATACCAGCTACAGGAGCAATCGCTCGTACCGCAGCCAATGTCAAGAGTGGAGCGACCTCGAAAGTATCCGGTGTCATCCATGGGGTGTTTGTGCTACTAACCCTCCTGCTCTTGGCCCCGCTTGCTTCGAGAATTCCGTTAGCAAGTATGGCACCAATTCTGATGATCGTTGCTTGGAATATGAGTGAGCGAGCCCATTTCAAGCATATTCTCAAGATGAAGTCGGGCGACTCGCTGATTCTCGTCATCACCTTCCTACTCACCGTATTTACGAGCCTGACCATTGCCGTCGAAGTCGGCCTCGGACTTGCACTAATTCTGTTCACCAAGAAAATGAGTGAGAGTGTGACGGTCAAAAAATCATTGCCGAACCATCTCCGTGAAAAACGCGAGAAGATCGCCCAGCTGCGGAATGAGTCCGGCAGTGACTCGACCATCAGCATATATACTGTGGAAGGCCCTTTATTCTTCGGGGCAGCTCAAGATTTCCACGAGACAGTTGCTAGCTATATCAAGCAACAGCCTAGATTCCTCATTTTGCGAATGGGCAATGTCCCCTTTATTGATACGACGGGTGAGGCTTATTTCCGCAGTATCATCCATCAATTCAGAGCTCAAGGGGGCAGACTGCTGATCGCCGGACTGCCACCTCATGTTAAGGAGACACTGATCCATAACGGGCTGTATTATACAATCGGTGGAGAGCATTTCTTCGAGCATGTGAATGAAGCGATCACCTTCTCACTTGAGAAATTAAAGCAGGACAAATTCGATAATCTACAATCCTTACGCCTCTCTTGAGCGCGGGATCAATAAAGCAATCATAATCTCTTGGTACTACAATAAGCGTCCGATAGCCCCTGTCAGGGGCCTCGGGCGCTTTTTTCGATCCTACGACATTTTTATCTGGTGGTTGTCCGCAAGGATTGATATACTGTTTACGCCCTCGCTAAATATATATCTAATAGTGGATATTTGATCTTTTACTAACGATCCGGAGGTATCGAAATGTTCAAAAAAACGCTAGCTGTACTCATTCTCATCATGGGGTTAGTCTACATCTTTATAAGCTCTGCGTTTATTTTCAAACTGATTCCGATGTGGCTGATCCTGCTGTATGCTTATTTGCACAGATCCCGGCTCGACAAACGATATGTCTTGCTCATTATTACCGGGCTGTTCTTCTGCATGCTAGGAGACGGTTTGCTCAGCCATTTTGTCATCGGATTATCGGCCTTCCTGATCGGACACTTGTTCTACACCGCCGCTTTCATCACGAAATGGAAATTTTCATGGATCCGATTATGTACGATCATCCCGATTCTGATCTATGCAGGAATCATGGCGAACCAGCTATTTCAGGCGATGCATAACACCGACAACGAGGGGCTCATTATTCCCGTCATGATCTACTTGCTCATCATCCTGTCCATGGGTTGGTTCTCCATCATGAGCGGAAATGTATGGTCTATGATTGGCGGCACCCTGTTCATTATTTCAGATTCAATTCTAGCTTGGAACAAATTCATATCCGATGTTTCCTACTCCGGAGTGCTTATTATGTTGACTTATTACACTGCCCAATTCTTGATTGCGAACAGTGTAGGTCAGAAGAATCCGAGAGCGGATGCTTCCAATACAAACAGCCTCGCCCATTAAGGGCGAGGCTACATTAGCAACATGATTCGTTGCGGCAAATTAATGTTCGTCCTGATAAGTCTCAGCCAAGGAGACCATCAGAGTTGCGGCATGCAGCATAGCATCTTCGTCAATATCGAACCGCGGATGATGATGCGGATAAATAATACCCTTCTCTTCGTTCCCTGCACCGACTAGCACAAAGCAGCCAGGAATCTGTTGCAAATAATAGGCAAAATCCTCTACCGGCATAATTTGCGCTGCAGTCTCCCCCTTCAGTCCAGGCACCTTGCTAACTGCCCGGTTGAAACGTTCGAATTCCTCTTTATCATTGACTACGCTAGGATAGCCATTTATATAGTGGATGTGAGCCTCCGCACCATAAGATTGGGTAACCCCCTCTACCAGAGCATAGATTCGCTCACGGATCACCTGCCTTGTTGACTCATCGAAGCATCTGGCTGTCCCAGATAGCCTACAACGATCCGCAATAACGTTCTGTATCGTGCCGCCCTGAATCGAACCGATGGTTACGACCGCAGGATGTAGCGGATCTACTGAACGGCTCACAACGCTTTGTAGCTGCATGACTAACGCCGAGCCAGCGACCACGCTGTCCACCGCTTTATGCGGCATTCCTCCATGACCCCCGCGCCCTTGGATATCGATGAAGAAATCGTCCACCGAAGCCATCATTGGACCAGCTAAGCTTGCCGCCGTACCGAGTGGCAGCGGTGTCCAGAGATGCACGCCATAGATCACATCGACGCCTTCTAGCGCTCCAGCTTCGATCATACCAACCGCACCACCGGGGCAGGTCTCCTCGGCTGGCTGGAAGAGGAAGCGGATCTCACCGCGAAGCTCCTGTCGCCGCTGACTATAATATTCAGCTACAGCTAGCAGCACCGAAGTGTGCCCGTCATGACCGCAGGCATGCATCACACCGGGAACTTGCGAAGCATACTCACACAGCTTC
>DASYFA010000094.1:0-4277 GCA_036498705.1 Paenibacillus sp. | reverse complement strand
CTCATGTCCAAAAGCGCTTAGTAATTGATCGAACAGCGTAAATTCATGCTGCAGCACCTCTTGTTGATAGAACATGAACAGCAGGATCGCCAGACTTTCCTTCGACAGCGTACTACGTGCAGCCCTAGCAGAGACACGCATCATCGCTATAATCTGGTCTCTCTTCTCATCGTAGATCACTTGGAAATACCGACCTACAGCCTGATTGATCCGCGTTATGAAGGAATAAAAGGCTTCATCCTGATCTGTGATCCGTAGCTGCTTCTCAACTTCTTTTCTCGATAGTCCAAAGTTACCTGCACGCAGCGTGGCTGATGATGAGAATAAAATATTCATGAATGCCAGTTCCTCATCTTGCGAAAGTATGCCTTTCAGAGATTGCAGTACATTCAAGGAATACGGGGAGGACTCATCCGTTATAAAATCTATATCCTTAGACTCGCCGCCCTCTCCTGCCTCTATTTCAGAATTAAAAGTACCTATCTCATCGCTATTCATGCGCTCCATCCCCTTCCTCTGTCGTATCCTTCTCTGTTGAGCTCACTCGACCAGAACCTCTTTGCTTCGCCATTTGTCTCCGATCCTCTTGCCGCATCCAGTCCCACATTTTGTTATCGAACTGCTTATTCTGAAGCTCATCTTCTGTAGCAGGCTCCACCGAAATGCGCTTACTGCCTATTAGAGCGGCGACGGCAGTTAATGCATTAATCGCATCCCCCCATGCCGGAGAAGTCGACTCTATCACCACTTGTTCAATCGGTGCTTCATGCACCTGATCCATATATACTTCGATCTCCTCGGTGCGAATCATTGATTTCGTCAGCAGCCATTCTGATTGTCCGATCAAATCTCCGACTTCGTCTGCGGTAACTTCATCTGCTACATACTCTTCTTCCTCATCCTGTACGGAGACAGGGTCAACTATAGGCTCGTACGTCTCTAGATAGTGAACCGCCTCGTCAATCGCTGCCGCCGATAGAGGTGAAGCAAACTTTACAGGAACCCACAGTCCATCTTCCGCTTCTCCGGGGTACTGATCTTGTTCCATAAAGCTCATCAGCTGATGGCTGTTCGGAATATCCGACTCTATCGGAGGGTCATACATCTTCATAATGAATTCTCGAACCTTCTCGGGATGGATCGTCGATGAGAGCATCGTCTGCTGCATCGTTGTGAATTTCAAGTACTTATGAATCATCCCAAGACTTAGATTCGTTCCTTCGGCCAGGGCAGTTGTTCCTTGCTGCATCAAATCGCTCAAGATCAGACTATCCTCCAACGTCTGAAATTGACGAAAACGCTCATTCAACTTGACATCTAACTCCTGCATGAGCTGATGAATCAACTCAAGCTGTGGCAGAGCTCCCCGATCGGCCAGCATCTCCAGTTCCCGTTCTCTCATCAGTTCGATCGCATTCTCCAGATTTCTAATCATACTGGCAATTCGATTACCTCCTGAAATGCCGTGATCGTCATAGGCTTCGCTCAGCTCAGCATCACGTCTAGCCTGAAACAGGGATCTGCCAATATCATCATGCATGTAGTAGGCTAGTGAATCATTGGCGAGACGGATCAAGGCGTCCATCATTCTTTTGCCGACGTCACGCATTTTCAATTGCCTAGATTGCTTGGAGATCCAATTATATTTGACCAGCACATTAATAATCTGCTCGACCCGTTTGCGGCTTGGGGGTTCCGGGTCCTTATAGCGATTCCGGTACCTGTAGAATAATGTGTCTGAATTCTCAATAGGCTCATCAAGTCCTAATGCTTCTTCATTGATCAGTTGAATAATGCGCAAGAAGCGCAATATCTCCGCAGGTGTCTGAAAAGCATTTTGCGAGCCCAGATCGCTTAACACGCCTGAGAGATACGCAATATCCCGCATCGACTGATGTATTTCCGCAGAGGTCTCTTCTGTTTCAAATATAGATATCAGTGGTCGATCCATCGATTCCAATCCTTGTATCCTCCCAGCACTTGCTCCTGCTCTAAGGAACTCTCCTGCAGCAGCTTCTTCATATAAGTTTGATAATCCATCCAATTCGTTATGATCTGATGATCATGACAAATCCACTTTAACATAAGCTTACTGGCCGAGGCCGCTACCATCATTTCCCTGGCAATGCCAAAGCCATCTTCATCATAATCACTCCACATCAGCACCTGGTTAATCGAACTATTAGCAACCAATTGGTGAATCAGCATTTTGTGCGAACTCCGGATATGCCCATCCACACATATAATCAAGCAATCTGATTTTTTAGCAAAATGTTGATCTGCAGCGATTCGTGTCAGAATCCCTCGGTTCTCTACCAACCAAAGGGTTGACGCCGTGGTATGATAATCATCCTGTGCAACAGCTAGATCCGTCAATGCATGAACTGGACCTGGACGATGGACAGACCATTGTCCTTCTAAGGGCCCCGAGAAGTATATTGGAGTAATCTGACCGGGACTGATTAAACCAAGACTAATTGCAAGTTGTCCCGCCCATAGTTCCAACGTTCTGATGAATTCATCTTTGTGTATATCAAAAACTTTAGAGCCTCCGATTTCCCCATAATACTGCGCGCCAATCTCTTTCCAATCAAAAACATCCTGTTCGTTCGATACTAGAATAAATGCCAGTACAAAATGCAGATATTGAATTCTCTTCAAATTACTCCATTTAGCTGGAAAAAGCTCTGCAACCTCTAGCTCATCAATTGTTAGTCTGCTATGAGAAATAAGACGGCTTTGCAAAAGAGATAGTAGATCCTTCTGTTCACTCTGTATCTCCCGATCCCCTTGTCTCTGTAATCGTTCCGCTCTCAACCGACAGCATTCGAGCTGTTCCGTTAGCTCTGCTCTCTCCTGCTCTTGTCTCTGCTGCTGCAAAACGAACAAACGATACCCCATACGGTAGCAAAGCTTGTCGGTTGTTCTTCCATCCCGTTTCAACCGCATCTCCTTCATAATCCAACCGGAAGAGAGCCACTCGAATGCCTGCTTCTCGTTCTCCAGAATAGCCCGCCGCCCAGGCGTCCACTTAAGTAAGTCAGGATCCGGGACAGATATATCGTTCCCACGGTATATATCCGTTGCTAACGTTAATACGCCTACTTCCCGATATGTACGAGCCGTCCGTTTAACAATTGAGATATCTATGATTGAATTCACAGGTTTCTCAAGATTTTCCGGAGATAACTCTTCTCCGCTTCGTAAAATATGTTGTTGTAAATATCTCAATAATTGCTCTTGTCCATCCACTTTCTCTCAACTCCCTACTGAGGAAGTATTCTTGATCGCATATTTGTGCGACCATACTCACGTTCATTCTAGCAAAAATACGATGCTCACGCAGTGGGACATTCTAGTAAAAGATTAGCAACGATGCGAAGTTAACCAATACATTTCTCTACTTCAACTACTATATATTACTAGTATAAATGAAAATCCTGACAGACCTATGCCAGGAAACAGTTGTTCTCCAGAAAAAACAGGTCAATCATGGCGCTATCCGACCATAATCGACCTGTTTGATGTAACGAAAAATCGTTTATTTCTATTCTAATCTCGTCTTCAGCGCATCTTCTAACATGTTATTAAAATCAATAAAATAATCAAGACTTCACAGACAATACAGAATCCAACTGCTCCCACCAGCTATAGTCGTTCAAATGGCTCACATCGAACAACATGACACCGTGCGTACGTTCTCGGCACATCCGAACAGCCTTTTCAAATTGATCTTCGTTTCCTTCATAATCCTTCAAATATAAGCTCGCGATGACTGGAATCTGCCCGTTGATCGCCTCTAGGCTCATTTGGATCGCGCCTTCTACGCTGTACCATTCCGCAGGTCTGCCATTTTGTACGGCTTCTTCAATTTGCACTTCAGGATAATAACAACCTGTCATGATGAAATCCAATTCATCAGCATACGCGGAAACATGATATTCTTCAGATGCCCAAGGTAAGTTAGAACGATACGTTTCACTGGCCCAATTGACACCTTCGTTGTAATATAACGGATACCAAGATCCGACATAAATGCTGAACGACAGACTTGGATTTATGGTTTTAACAACTTGCTTAGCAGATTGCACGAAATGTTTAATATTCAGAGCACGCCATTCCGTCCATTTCGCGAACCAAGGACCATACTCGATTTGTTTCGTGCCTGCTTGTAATGTAAAAATGTCCTCTGGCCATTGTACTACCGACTGTCCAATATATTGTTCGAATGCTCTTCTGCTTAATTCGCTAAAATCACCATAGACATTCGGATAGCG
>DASYFA010000093.1:0-4542 GCA_036498705.1 Paenibacillus sp. | reverse complement strand
GATGCGGAATAATCTAGCTAATATAGTGAAATCCTTGGACTTATCTCCGACATGCTTGACTGGTTGGCAGGAGGCAATCCATCACTTGGAGCAGCAAACGGGAGAAATTACATATAGCTTTATCTTTCTCGATATGGAAGCGGAGGATATGTATGGAGTAGAGACCTTAAGTCGTCTGGCAGCACTTATGCGGGGGAGCAATAGTATAACTATTGCAATGACGACAGAATACGGAAGGGATGAATTAGCGAGGATTGAAAAGGCAGTACAGCCTAATGCGGTCCTGATAAAACCGATCAGTCGAATTGATTTATTTAGGTCTCTTCAAGCGGCTTTTGAGCAAAAAAAGGAGTCATATTTTGTAACTAACCAGCTTGTGCACAAGGATGATTTTCTTATCAGCGGTTATAAAGGAAAGATACTCTTAGCAGAGGATCATGAGATTAATCAACAAGTAGCAGTGGAATTGTTACAAGACCATGGATTTTCGGTCACGATTGCTAGAAATGGGTATGAAGTATTGAAAAATCTGGATGGAACAAGATGGGATCTCATCTTAATGGACGTTCATATGCCAGAGATGGATGGTTGTGAGGCGACTTTGCTTGTTCGCCAGGATAAACGGTATAAAAGCCTACCCATCGTGGCGATGACAGCAAGCGTCGTCAAAGAGGAGCACAACAATTGCTATCGTGTAGGGATGAAAGGTGTGCTTACTAAGCCAATTGATCCTAAAGTACTGAAAGATATGCTAAGCGAATATGTCCCACTACCCTACTTAGATATTCCCAAAGCTATGGAGCGACTCGATGGGAAAATACTAATTTATCACCATATGCTTAAAACGTTTGCGTGGGAATATGTAAGTTTTGTTGATCGACTTCAGGAAACGATACGAACGGGGGATTACGCTACAGCTAAACGGATGATTCATACACTAAGCGGAGTTGCGGGGAATCTTTCAGCGGAAAGACTATTTATAGCTTCTAAACAGTTTGAAGAAAAGCTTAACAACTCAATAGATTTGAAAAGGTATCAAGAATATATGAAGGAGCTTCGGCAACAATTAAATGATGTGTTAGCTCTAGTACATGAAATTTATGATTAGCAGACAAAATCCCTAACATTTGCCTGAATAAATGCTTATAATAAAGTATAATATCTGATTATTCGACAAAATATTAGGAAATTATAGGAGAGTGTTAGGAAATATTTTCTAGTAAATCGTTTATTAATATTGTTTCTCTGGAAAAAGTGAGGGATGTTATGTACAAAATATTAATAATAGAAGACGATCAGATTATGGGTGAAATGTTAGCGATGTATTTGTCTGAAGAGGGGTTTGATGTACAGACGGCTGACAACGGCCGCAAAGGGATTGATTTGGCTAAAGAGTTCTCACCCGATGTAATCCTCTTGGATATGATGTTACCAGATACAAGCGGAATTGAATTATGTAATGAATTACGCAGTTTTTCAACCGTACCTATCCTGGTCGATTCAATGAAAACAGAAGTATCCGAACGAGTGGATGCTTTATTGGCAGGTGCAGATGATTACATTTGCAAACCATTTAGTATGAGAGAATTAACAGCGAAAATCGGTGCGATGATTAGACGAACTCATCTTTATCAGTCTACATCAGAGGTCAAGGATGAGATTGCAACGACGCTAAGTTGTAATGGCGAAGCGATTATGCTTGATGTCGAGAAAAGAGCGATCTACGTGAATAGTTTCTTTGTTGAAACAACCTTTTCTGAATTTGAGATTATGCGATTGTTTATTACTAATGAAGAAAAGGTCTTTAGTAGAGAAGAGTTACTCAATGAATTACGGGGGTTTGATTCGTTTGTTACAGAGAGAGCAATGGACGTTCATATTGCTAATTTGCGCAAAAAAGTCGAGATTAATCCTAAAGAACCGAAATATATTAAAACGGTTTGGGGCATAGGATATAAATTTGTCTCCAAAGGATAGAAGAGTGAGGAAAAAGCATCATCCTATGTGATGATGCTTTTTTGCGTTTGTATATGTAAAAATTCATACTTTTCTGAAAGTTACTCATCAACTCTTTTAATGTCTTCTATCTATAATATATCACATAGGTGTTTAACGCATGAAGGGTGAAAATTGTCATTAAAGATAGTGAGGTTAAACAGAATTAAGAAAGAATTGTTTTTTGGAAAATTTAAATGGAGAATGGAGAAGGAAATTTATGTTTAAGTGGTTGAGAGGGCTCAGAGGAACGTTAAGGGCAAAGTTAATTGGTTCGTTTGCTATAGTTCTACTAGTACCAAGTGTATTAATTGGCGTACTTTCATATCAGAGTGCCAAAGGGCAAGTGGAACATGAAATCCTTAGTAGCGCGGAGGACACGGTTCATTTTCTAAACAATACGATTGATCAGCTGGTTAGTCCTAAAATTCATCATATAACGTATCTCGCGAAAAGCCTGGAAGCACGGGAGGAGACACCAAGCCAACTGGAACTAGTAAAACTCCAGCTTGAGCAATATCAAAATCTTCAAACAGATGTTTTGTTCACCTATTTTGGATCGGAAACGGGCAGGTATATCGCGACTCCAGCTAGTCAATTGCCTGAAGGATTCGACCCGAGAGAACGAGATTGGTATCAACAAGCAATGGCTAGTAAAGGCCAAGTTGTCATTACGAATCCTTATGAAGATGCCAGTTTGAAAGAGGTTGTCGTTACTATCGTAGCGGCATTAGCTGATGGATCGGGTGTTATTGGAATGGATCTTAGCCTTGAGAAGCTTCGTGAAGTGACTGGGAAATATACAATTGGCGAACAGGGATTTGCTTATATCGTAGACAAGACGGGTAAAATTATTGCTCATCCGCAATTAAGTAATGGTGTAGAAGCGAAAGGCAGTCTTTATGATCCTTTATTTAAGCAGGAGACAGGTCAGTTTGAATATACAGAGAATGGGGAGGGGAAGCGAACCATTTTTGAAACAAGTAAACTAACAGGTTGGAAGCTAGCGGGTACAATGATGTACTCAGAAATAGAACGAGAAGTCCAACCTATCTTTAACACAACACTACTGGTCGTCGTGATTTCCTTATTGGTAGGAGCAGCTCTGATCATATTTATAATTGCTTCCATTATGAAGCCGCTTCACGCTTTGATGGGAGTCACAGAAAAGATCAGTACAGGTAATCTGTCTGAGCGGGTCATCATTAAGAATAAAGATGAATTTGGGCAACTAGGTATTCGATTTAATCAGATGATAGATTCACTTTCCACTCTAATTATGGGGGTTCATCAAACGGTAGACCACTTAGCTTCATCCTCGGAAGAGTTGAAGGCCGGTGCGACGCAAACGAGTCAAGCAGCCGAGCATATCGCTGAATCCGTACAGGAAGTAGCTATAAGTGCAGAAACGCAAGTTAAAAGTGTTCTGGAGAGTGAGCAATCCATTGAGCAATTCTCTGTGGGAGTCCTGCAAGTATCGAACAATGCTCAGAATGTAGCATCTACTGCTGCTCATACGTCTGAGTTAGCAGAACAAGGAAGCGTGTCCCTGGAAACTGCTGTTCAACAGATGGACAGAATTCATAATACGATCACTCATGTTTCCGAAGTGATACAAGTATTAGGGGTTCGTTCAGAGGAGATTGGTGAAATTGTAGGGGACATTACAAACATTGCTCAACAAACGAATCTACTTGCCTTAAACGCGGCGATTGAGGCTGCTAGAGCAGGGGAACATGGCCGAGGATTTGCCGTCGTTGCAGATGAAGTGAGGAAGCTGGCCGAGCAATCATCTCATTCCGCAGCCAAAGTTATTAAACTGATTGATACGATTCAAGATGAGACGAATCAAGCGGTGGTCTCTATTGATCTGGGGACAAAGGAAGTTATGACTGGGATGGAAGTTGTGCATGCGGCAGAGCAGTCATTTGATAGAATCAAATATTCTATCCAAGATGTGAATGGACAAATACAGGAAGTGTCCGCAGCCTCTCAACAAATGTCTGCTAGTACTGAACAATTGTTAAGCACTTCAATCCTGATTAAGGAATCTTCCGTGAAGACAGCGGCTGGAGCAGAAGAAATTTCTGGGGCTAGTGAGCAGCAGTTGGCTGCAATGGAGGAGATTGCTTCATCTGCTACCTCACTCTCTTCCGTGGCAGAAGAGTTGAAAGAAATGGTTAGCAAATTTCATCTGTAGAAAGATGAGATAAGAGCTAGATTGTGCTGAGATAAAAGACCATCCACTAGGATGGTCTTTTCCATGAGCGATGATATTCCAAATTATATTAAAAGTAATATTATTACACGTCTGATTTTCAATTTAACATTTCGGGTTAGGGTCTGATTACAGGTGTTTCGGAGGGCTACGCTCGTCAACGGCACGCTGTTCATAAACCAGCGGGCTAACGGCGCCTGCTGGAACACTTGCAGGTAACCCTCAAGACTAAAGCTTGTCGGAATGAGAAACGCCATGCGCCGTAACGGATCGGAGCTTGGGGACAAGGATACCGTCAGCATCCAGATGAACGGCACCAGCACCACCAG
>DASYFA010000092.1:0-6060 GCA_036498705.1 Paenibacillus sp. | reverse complement strand
CCCAATTCCTTGGCAGACGCCAGAAGAGGCGGAGTTCGTGAAGGAATCGATTCTGCTGCCGATCATCCTAGATGTGCTAGAGAGGGATCGTACAGCGGTAGTTCGGGCGGGATTGAAGCTGCCGGAGATATACAGCGAACTGATCGAATTGCTACAAAAGGCAGCTACGGCGGAGTTAACCCGGGCCCGGCAAGGCTTGCGCCAGCATGGAATGAAGATCTATAAGGAGCGCCGAACGGTGCTTGGCATCGAGGCGGATTATTTATGCCGTGGGTATCATTATGAATTTTCTATGTTGTGGGGGCTCGTCAAGGCGGAAATCCTGCAGCGGATTCGCAGCTATCTGAGCATCTCTCCAGGTGGCTCCCTAGAAGTCTACAATGCAAAAGAAGGGGATGGCTCATGAAGCAGCAGGAGCGCGTCATTATGATGGGGGACTGCCAGTCGTTCTATGCCAGTGTCGAGAAGGCAGACTATCCGCAATATAAAGATCGTCCGTTGATCGTTGCCGGCGATCCTAAACGCCGTTCCGGCATTGTGCTGGCGGCTTGTCCGATCGCCAAGCGTTACGGGGTAACGACCGCGGAGAATGTAGGGACCGCGCTGGCAAAATGCCCCGAGCTCGTTGTAATGAGGCCGAGAATGGAAAAATATATCCAGGTATCGCTGCAAATTACAGATATTATGAGACAATTTACCGATCTGGTAGAGCCCTATAGCATTGATGAACAGCATTTGGATGTAACCGGGAGCCTATCCTTGTTCGGAGACCCGGATACTCTGGCGCGCATAATTCAGACAGATATCCAGAATAAGACGGGGGTAAGCTGCCGATTTGGGATTAGCTATAACAAGGCGGTCAGTAAGATGGCCTGCGATATTTTCGCTAAGAAGAATGCGGCTGGTATTTATCTTCTTCCCCAGGAGAAGCTTCAGAAGGTGCTCTGGCCGCTGCCAATTCGGAAATTGTTGATGGTCGGCTCGCGAATGGAAGGGCATCTTATCAAAATGGGAATGCCGACAATCGGCCATTTGGCGAATGCCCCGATGCAGAGGCTCAAAGCTCGCTTCGGAGTAAATGGGGAATTGCTGTGGCGTCTGGCCAATGGCATCGATCCTTCGCCAGTGAATCCCTATAGCCATCAAGGCGTCAAATCAATCGGTCATGAGATGACATTGCCGCGTGATTACTACTCTCTGGAGATGATTGCTGTTCCGCTCTTAGAGCTAACGGAACTCGTCTGCCGACGATGCCGGGATAAAGGGTTCATGGGCAGTGTGGTCAGCGTCAGCTGCCGGGGAGCGGATTTCGACCAACCAGCCGGATTTTCACGGCAAATGAAGCTGGCTGACCCAACAAATGTCACCAACCAGATCTACGAAGCGGTGATGGCGCTGTTTCGCAAGCATTGGAACGATCTCCCTGTGCGCAAGGTCGGCGTTACCTTGTCAGGATTAGTAGAGGATGATGCGTATCAACTGACCTTATTTGATGAGCGGCCCAAATATCAGGCACTGGAGAGAGCGACGGATGAGATTAAGCGAAAGTACGGAGACTCAGCTATTCTTAGAGCGGTATCACTAACGCCTTCAGGCCAGGCCAGAGATCGGGCAGGCAAGATTGGAGGACATTATCGATGACAGGAAAATTGCAGGGCAATGGGATGTGGGAGTCTTCGCGGATGATGCTGCCGGAGCATAAGGAGGCAATCTTGAGAAGCAATCGTCATTTGCAGAAGAGGACGCGGGTACAACTGGATGAACAGGAGCTCGAGAGAGTCTCGCGGATTTTAATGGAATCGCTGCATGAAGGAAGGGAGATAGCGCTTCGGCTATTTGATGAATATGAGGATCGGGGACTTTATGGAACCGTTACTCGCCTGGACCCTGGCGGGCGGCGGGTTTGTCTGCAGACAGACTCTGGAATGGAGTGGGTATTATGGCGTGATATTGTCAGCGCCGAATTCGCAGCAGGATATCAGGGCGATTAAGACAAACGGCAGGATCTTACGCAGAGCTAATTACCCCACTCATCTGAATTTATATTATACAGGCAGCTGGGTCCATGTCGATCGTAAGTTCGCGATTTCCAGCGATGCTTATTCCCCCGAATTCCTAGTTGGACATGAGAAGTATGGTAAGACCGCCCCATGGTCTTGGATGCATATTATGCTATAATATGGGTTACAGCATTTTGGATTGAATGGGGAGATAGTTAATGATCTTGTACAAAGGTGATACTTTATTTCACCAGGGAGATGAATGTGAGAACTTGTATCGCATTAAGAGTGGCTTGTTTAAGGTAATACGACTGCATGAGAATGGAAATGTGGTATTGTTTAATATTTTATATCCCGATGAAATTGTACCGCATCATTCTCTGGTCTCACCCAAAGAAGTGCTGGGAACAGCGATTGCGCTGGTCCAAAGTGAGGTAGAGGTTATTCCCGCACAGCAATGGTACCGGGATCTACAGAATAATCCGGACAAGGCGATGGAAGTTGCCATGCAGCTGCAGGAGAAGTTAAGATTTATGCAGGAACGGCTGGATCATCTGTCGATTGGTACTCCGGCCGAACGGCTGGAGCTATTGGGCGACTGGCTAAACCAGCATGTCCCAGGCATGCATCTAACCGATTACCTGACTCAGGAGGAGATCGGGCAACTGATCGGAGTGAGGCGCGAGACGGTGAATCGTCTGCTCAAGACGTTGGGCTAATCTGCTGTTAGAGATAGTTACGCCCTAGCTTCATCCAACCTTCATGGTGCTGGAAACCGAACTTTTTGAACACGCACCTTTGATGAATTCAGTATTATAACGCTGAGAATTGAAGGATAATTCTCTCCGCATGATATGCGGCGATTAATATGAGCAATAATAATGGTATGCCAGTTTAGCTGGGGAGTCCTGAAGTTTCTGTCATGAACCGATTTGTGATATAATAAAATAGAATCAAAAACAGAAAGGATCAGGATACCATGTGTCCCTTAAGGACGAATCCCCAAAGGACGATTTGGAAACGTTGTGATCTCTCTTACACTTAGCTTCTTACGTGGAACGTCGGTTTACGACAATACCCTTAAGAAAGAAGCGAGTGATGATGCGAAGTATGAAGTCCTCGAGGATCTTTTTTGCAGGGTGTTGGCGTGAGGTCAACCAATCTGCGATAAGAGGGATTCTTAATGAGGAAGAAAACAACAAGATGGCAATATGACGGTAAGCAGTTATTAGTTTTGATGTTTGGTACATTTTTATTGGCATTTACGTATTATCATATCAATTTTCAGAATGGTCTGTCAGAGGGCGGCTTTGTTGGCTTGGCGCTGTTAGGTAAATATTCATTCAATTTGCCTCCGGCATTGTCAATGCTTGCGCTTGACGCTCTTGTTATGATTGTGGCTATATTTTTTAAAGGCTGGAAATTCATTGCAAATACAATATTCTCCTCGGTACTGTTCTCGGCATTTTATGAACTGTTCGAGCGATTTTCACCGCTTTCAATGAACTTAACGGACAATTTGCCGCTAGCGGCGTTGTTGTCGGGTCTGTTGACAGGGCTTGGCGCTGGGCTTGTACTACGTGCCGGCGGAGCTTCAGGTGGAGACGATATTCTAGCATTGATGTTAAGTCAGTGCTCAGGCATCAAGATCGGTACGATGTTCATCCTGCTGGATGCGGTTGTACTGATGTTATCTTTGTTCTACTTGCCATTTAAAGAGACGATGTTCACTATTATGGCGGTACTGATCGCTGGTAAAATGATTACCTGGACTGTTCAGTATGGTCGTAAAGAAGTACCATCGCACAAAGTTTCTTACGGCATGAAACAGAAAACGGCGTGAGCCCTCGGGCTGTAGCGTCGTTTTCTTTTTATACAGGTGCTGGTAATCTGCTATAATATGGATGTATTTTTACGAGAATGGAGAGATCATTATGATTTTACATAAAGGTGAGACGCTGTTTCATCAAGGGGATGAAGGAGTGAACTTGTACCATATTAAGAGTGGATTGTTCAAGGTGACCAGACTGCATGAGAACGGGAATGTGGTGTTATTTAATATTTTGTACCCGGGTGAGATGGTTCCGCATCATTCCTTGATATCAGCGAAGGAGACGCATGGAACGGCCATTGCGCTTGTACGAAGTGAAGTGGAGGTCATTCCTGCGCAGAAATGGTATCGCGAGTTGGAGGAAGATCCGCATAAGGCGCTTGAGATCGCTAAGCTGTTGCAGGAGAAGATCAGGTTTATGCAGGAACGGTTGGATCATTTGACAGTAGGAACGCCGGCTGAGCGGTTGGAACTGTTAAATAGATGGCTAAGTCAACATGCGAACGGTATTCCGTTAACGGATTATCTAACACAAGAGGAGATTGGCCAATTGATCGGGATCAGGCGCGAGACGGTGAACCGCTTGCTGCGGGAAATGAACAAAGGTTAGTCTTAAATAAAAACCCCCACGGGTCTGACGTGCAAAGCACTCCAGAGCCGCGGGGTTTTGTTTATATATAGCGATAGATAGATGATTAATCTAGACTGTCTGCAGGTCCGAAGAATTCGAAATGAATTCGCTCTTCAGGAACGTCCCATTGCTTAAGAGCGCGGTTAACAGCCTGCATGAACGGTGTTGGTCCGCAGAAATAGAAATCGGCATTGGAATCCGTCACGGTCTGCAGCCAAGGGAGATCGATAAAGCCGATCTTGTCGCAGCTTTCGCCAGCAGATGGAGCTTCGTAGACAAGATAAGAACGTAAGGCCGGATGGTCTTGAGTCAGCTGGCTAATATGCTCTTTCATGGCATGATGGCTTTCATTGCGAGCGGCGTGGATATACACGACCTCACGTGTAGGTTGTTGCTCCAGCAGTGTTTCGAGCATGCTGATCATTGGAGTTAGGCCTACACCGCCGCTAATCAGAACAACGGGAAGCTCCTTGGATTGATCCAACGTGAATTCACCAGCAGGTGCGCTAAGCTCCAGGATGTCTCCTTCAAGAACATCGTTATGCAAATAAGAGGATACGATTCCGGCTGGTTTGTCAGCCTCAGCTTCCTCATGTTTGACGGAAATGCGGTAATAATCATGACCTGGTGAGGTGGACAGGCTATAATGACGAAGATGGGTGAAGGATTGCCCCTCCGGTTTAACACGTACTGTGATGTATTGTCCAGGAAGATAACTTGCGATTTCTTTGCCGTCTTCTGGTTTTAAGTAGAAAGAGGTAATGACATTACTCTCTTTAATCTTACGATCCACGACGAAGCGGCGGAACCCGCGCCAGCCGCCAGGTTGCTGCTCGGATGCTTGGTACATCTCAGCTTCGACGCTGATGAATACATCGGCGATGACACCATATGCTTTGCCCCAGGCCTCGATGATCTCATCGGTCGCAGCATCACCAAGCACCATTTTGATAGCTGCGAGCAGATTCTCGCCAACGATAGGATATTGCTCAGGCAAAATGCCGAGTGCCCGGTGCTTTTGGGCAATTCCTTTGACGACAGGGAGGATTTCTTCCAGACGATCGATATGTGCAGCGGCAGCATAGACAGCGTTGGCTAGAGCCGTAGGCTGTTTGCCTTGACGCTGATTTGCGTGGTTGAAGACATTGAGTAATTCGGGATGATTTTTAAACATCGTTTCATAAAATTTTCTGGTAATTGTTTGCCCATGGATCTCTAGTACGGGAACCGTTGATTTGATGATTTCAATGGTTTTCGCATCAAGCATATGAGGCACCTTCTTTCTATGTGATAAATCTCGCACTTATAAGTATAGGTGCATCGAAATATGGATAATTGTGATTGGCGTCACCTTAATTGTTTACAAAATGTGAACTTAAAATTTTAGCAATTACATTTATCACATAAAAAACGGCGTCTGCCCTAAGGCCACGCCGTTTCAATGATTACTTTGCTACTCGAATAGTTGCAGATACTCTCCATAGCCTTCTTTCTCCAGCTCCTCCTTCGGTATGAAGCGGAGTGCAGCGGAGTTGATGCAGTAGCGGAGTCCATTCGGGCCGGGACCGTCATCGAATACATGTCCCAGATGAGAGTCG
>DASYFA010000091.1:0-3185 GCA_036498705.1 Paenibacillus sp. | reverse complement strand
CTAACCATCTTGATATTCACGCCCTGCTTCGAGATGACATCGAACATCTCCGCGGCCACTCCTGGATGGCTAACCATGCCAGCTCCAACAATCGAAATTTTGACAAGTCCCTCTTCTGATGTTACGTCATCAAAAGGAATTTCTGGACGAATGCCGCTTAGCACTTCGAGTGCCTTCTCACGATCATCAAGTCCTACCGTAAAGGAGAAATCAGCCTTGCCGTCCGCGATACCGCTCTGCACGATAATATCTACGTTAATCTTCGCATCGGCTAGCGAACCGAATACCTTAGCTAGAACTCCTGGAACATGGGATACACCCAGGATACTAATTCTTGCCACATTCTTATCATAAGCGATCCCGCTAACCACTACACCTTGCTCCATTGTAGCTTCCTCCTTCACAACTGTGCCTTCATTATGATTAAAGCTTGAACGAACGACGAGACGGACCTGGAACTGCTTGGCGTATTCAACAGCGCGCGGATGTAGTACCGCTGCACCTAAGTTAGCCAGTTCTAGCATCTCATCATAAGAGATTTCATTTAATTTGCGAGCATTCTTCACGATTCTCGGATCTGTCGAATAAATGCCATCAACATCCGTATATATTTCGCAATAATCCGCAGCCGTCGCAGCTGCTAGAGCTACTGCCGTAGTGTCGGAGCCGCCGCGACCAAAGGTAGTAATTTCACCTTCTTCGGTCATCCCTTGGAAACCAGCCACAATGACGATATTGCCATCATTCAGAGCCTGTTGAACGCGCTCCGGTTTTATATCCGTAATACGCGCCTTGCCATGCTCCGCTTCTGTTCGGAATCCGGCTTGCCATCCGGTAAAGGATACCGCCTTGCGGCCTAGCTCATGGATAGCGATCGTCAGCAGTGCAATAGAAATTTGCTCCCCTGTCGTCAGCAACATATCCATCTCACGCTGCGGCGGATTATGGCTGAGCATATTCGCCTGATCAATCAATTCATCGGTTGTATCCCCCATCGCCGATACGACAACCATCACCTGATGGCCTTCGTCCTGCTTCTCGACTACCCGCCGGGCGACACGTTTCATACGCTCCGTATCTCCTACCGAGCTGCCCCCGAATTTCATAACATATACAGCCAAACTAACTCCCTCCCTGATATCCAACACTCTTTTGTTTCATTGTCTCATTCATTTCTAATTTCTATTGCTTCAGTAATGCTTTAACACAGTATAATACGGGAAACCCGAATGAAGTCAATGTTTTTTATAGACATATTTAAGAAATAGCATACAAAAGGCCAACCATAACTTCGAAATATTCGATTCTTATCGTTATTTTAGGCCGTATTAATATATGTACAAAAAACTCTCCACCTATTTATAGATGGAGAGGTAATAATTGATACATGGCATATCGCCGTTCTTGCACCTACGCGCGGGAAATGTATTTACCTTCGCGAGTATCGATAAGCAGAACGTCGTCCTCATTGATGAACAGAGGTACTTGAACGTTAAGGCCAGTCTCAACCTTCGCATTCTTAGTTGCGCCAGTTGCTGTATTGCCTTTGATTCCAGGTTCGGTCTCAACGACTTTCAGCTCAACGTTATTCGGCAGGTTAATCCCAAGAATTTCACCTTGGTAGCTAACGATCTTAACGTTCATATTTTCTCTTAGGAAGTTAAGTTCCCATTTGAGCTGTTCTTCCGTCAAGCTGAATTGATCGTAAGTTTCGTTATCCATAAATACATGATCTTGACCGCTCGCATACAAATATTGTACATCGCGGTTCTCGATCAAAGCTCGTCCAATCGTCTCGCCAGCACGGAATGTTTTCTCCACGGTGTTACCGTTACGGAGGTTTTTCAATTTGGAGCGAACAAATGCTGCGCCCTTACCAGGTTTAACGTGCTGGAAATCAAGCACCGTATAAATATCGCCGTCCACTTCGACGGTCAAGCCTGTTTTAAAATCGTTTACTGAAATCACTAGAAGAACCTCCTCAAATAGGTTAAAGAATTAATCTACGAAATAATCGTAAAGTCTTTGCTCGATTCCGTCAAACGTCGGTTGCCATTTTCCGTCATGACAACGTCATCTTCAATCCGCACACCGCCGAATCCCGGAATATAAATTCCCGGTTCAACAGTCACAACCATGCCTGGTTGAAGGACGGTATCGCTTCTCATGGACAGATTAGGAGCTTCGTGAACTTCCATTCCCAACCCATGTCCTGTACTATGGCCGAATTGTTCACCATAGCCATAGCGAGTGATAATATCGCGGGCAAGAGCGTCTGCTTCGCGCCCAGTTATGCCCGGCCGCAAATGTTCAAGCGTATGTAGCTGAGCTTCAAGAACAATGTCATATATTTCACGTTGCTTGGCATCAGGTGTACCTACCATCACTGTGCGGGTAATATCCGAACAATATCCACCTAATAGAGCCCCGAAATCCAAAGTCACCAAGTCTCCGCTCTCAATCACTTTGCCACTGGCAACACCATGAGGAAGAGACGAGCGTACTCCAGATGCAACGATCGTATCAAATGAGCTTGAAGTCGCACCATTCTTGCGCATGAACATTTCCATCTCCAGCGCCATGTCTTGCTCGGTAACCCCCGGCTTGATTACATCCAGCATATGCACGAATGTGCGATCAGCCAAGTCCGCTGCTTGCTTCATGATCGCCAGCTCATCAGCATCCTTGAACGTCCGCAGTCCTTCGACCAGTCCCTTGACAGGAACCAGCTCGCAAGGAGCGAGTCCATTCTCATAGCTACGGTATGTCGAGAAGACCACGTTGTCCTCCTCGAATCCAAGCCGACTGATCTGTTCTGCCGCAAGCAGTTCCTTAATCGTATCAATAACGACCGGAGCATGCTTCACGATCTCGAACCCTTTGGCCTGCTCTGCCGCTTGCGTAGTGTAACGGAAGTCCGTTAACAAATAAGCCTTCTGCTGCGTAACTAAGACATAACCAGAGGTTCCGGTAAAGCCCGTCAAATAGCGGCGGTTCACATCACCGGTAACTAAAACGGCTTCCACTTGATGGCTTACCATTGCTTCGCGGAACCGAGTAACACGTGTGCTCACCATAATTAAACTCTCCTTAATATCAGCTTTCTCTTGCAAATCCATGCGTATCCCACATTCACTACTTGCTTAAATGACGCTTCAAAGCCAACAGACCCATCTCGTATCCGT
>DASYFA010000090.1:0-2957 GCA_036498705.1 Paenibacillus sp. | reverse complement strand
GGTGAATGTACGCCGTTTTGTGTACACCGTATTGATCACTATACAGATCGCTGATACTCAGTTTCCCAGGATCTTGAACCTTCATACCATCCTGTATGCTAAGCTCGTCGCCAACCTTCATAATTGAATCTTTGTTGATTCCAATCACGATTGCTTTATCTTCTTTAATATCGAGAATATAGGCAGTATGTAGATGGAATTCGTCAACCTTCTTGGTGAGATAGGATTCTACAGCAAAACGTGAATTTTCGTTTCCTTTAATAAGCTGCAGGGCCTGAGAATTATCGAGTCCTTTGTAAATATCTCTAGAACTTGTATGCAGAACCTCATCGAATTGAGGCAGTACATTCTCATTAATAATGCCCATAGCGATAAAATAGAAGCTTGTGCTGAACAAAATGGACGACAGGATTGTAATGACCGCAAAAGTTAGCATAAATTTGCGACCAATGGATCGATTGAATTTTCTCATGATATCTTTCTGATTCTCCCTATCAATCTAGTGATTTTCTTCTTATTTTTATGTATATGGTTAAAAAGACATATAAAAGTATTGTAAGACAAAATGAAACGTATACACAATGATATAATGAATTTTCTATATAATAGCGCTTTCATTGTTTCAAGAAAGTGAATTCAGGATGAGATGACAAGTTTGCTTCTTGATTTACTTCAGAATTAAAAGTGAACTTTTTGAACAACATTTATAATGGAAGAAATAATAGGGTGGTAACTTGCGGAGAGCTATGTTATTGTAAGAAATGCTGATTGAAATCAGCCGCGGTTCGTAACCATCCCGCGTAACCAAAACTAGGAGGAACGCAATGTTTAACTTTTTCTGGGGCCTTGTTTATATGCTTGTGAATCTGACTTTCTTCCTGATCTGTTATCGCTGGTTCGGAAAGAAGGGGTTATACGCCTGGATCGGGGTTGCTACCGTCATAGCCAATATTCAAGTGGTTAAGACGATTGATATGTTCGGGATTGTAATGACGCTCGGTAATACGATGTATGTAAGCTTATATCTGACGAGCGATCTACTAAATGAGAAGTATGGTCGCCAAGAGGCGAAGAAGGCGGTATGGTTCGGCTTCTTCACGTTGATCATGACGACGATTCTTATGCAGATGGTTCTTGTATTCCAGCCGCAGCCGGGCGATCTAGCACAAGATTCGCTGAATACGATTTTCGGTCTGATGCCAAGGCTTGCGCTCGGCAGTCTGACAGCCTATTTCGTCAGTCAGTTTCTCGATGTCCGTCTATACGCCTGGATCCGTCGTTTCTACCCGCTGCGCAATCAACTCTGGATCCGCAATAACGGAAGTACGATGGTGAGTTCTTTTGTAGATACGTTGATTTTCTGTACCATTGCTTTTATTGGAAAATACAGCTTCGACGTTTGGTTGGAAATCCTGTTCACTACTTATATTATTAAATTCGCGCTGACTGCGGTGGGAACGCCATTTCTGTACATTGCACGCAACTTCCATCCAGATGGTGAGCCGGAACTAGATAATGTGAAATAAAACAATAACCTCCAGGACCGCATTCGTGCGGGCTTGGAGGTTTTGTTGTTGGAGATAGAGTGCAGCAGCTCTTGCTAGCTATACACTTAGTCGATAAAAGTAAGCTGCTTCGGAAATTGAGTCAGTACATCAACGCCGGATTCGGTAACAAGCACATCGTCTTCAATCCGGACGCCGGCGATACCAGGGACATAGATGCCAGGCTCGACGGTAAATACGTTGCCAGCCGAGAGCGTGAGCTCATTCAAGCCGTGTACGGAGGGGAACTCATGGACATCGATGCCGAGCCCGTGACCAAGGCGATGTAAGAAGTACTCTCCGTAACCCGCCTCGGTAATCAAATCTCTGGCGGCTTTATCGATGGAGGCGAAGGTGACCCCAGGTCGAATCTGGGCAATTGCCGCTTCATTAGCAGCTAGTACAGTATTGTAGATCCGGGTCTGTTCGTCCGTGATCTCCCCATAAGCGAAGGTACGGGTAATGTCTGAAGCGTAACCGTCTGCATAGACCCCGATATCGAACATGACTAAATCACCGCGACGCAGCTGTCTTTTGCCCGGTACTCCGTGTGGAAGTGCAGCATTCTCGCCGAACAATACCATCGAGTCGAAGGAAGGTCCGTCTGCCCCAAGCTTGCGAATCTGATATTCGACTTCAGCTACCAGTTCATTCTCAGAAACGCCTTCCTTCACCTGCTTGAGCGCCTCCTGCAATACTTGCTCGATTAAGGAAATGGCGTGGCGAAGCTTGCTCACTTCCTCAGGAGATTTGTGCATCCGTAACTCTCGAAGCCAAGGACCTAGATCAAAGCTTGCTGAGAAGGAGAGTGCTTCCTGCAGCGCTTCATAACGTGCCATGGACAGGTTTTCTTTTTCGAGTCCGATTGTACCGATATTTCCTTTTATTTTTGCTGCTAATATTTGATAAGGATTATCCGTATCCTGATGTGTGATAATGTCGGTAATGTCCGACGCCGCGCGGGCAGCCTCTTCATCGAGGGCGGGAACGAGCATGAAAGGCTCGTGGCCTGTCTGCAGCACGGCTCCCAGGAATCTCTCATGAGGGTCGCTCAGAAAGCCAGTTAAGTAATATACATGTTTGGGATCGGTAATGAGCATGGTGTCGATCCCCGATTGCTTCATATTTTGTTCAAGTCCGGACCATTTAGAGTTCATGGTTGTTTACTTCCTTTCTAAAATAGCTATTCATTATTATTATAGGCTAATTGAATCGCTAACGATAGTTCGGCAGGAGGAATCTGGTGACAAAAAAGAGATGCCTAGGTTAGTATCCCGAGCATCTCTTCTAAATATCTATCGCATTAAGCTGTTGTACTGTTCTTCTTGAACAGCCGTACAATTTTGTAGATGAGCGCGGCAACCGCTGCGGCAGGCCAGAAGCTTTGCATACGATAATGCAGTTGCTCCTCTT
>DASYFA010000089.1:0-25005 GCA_036498705.1 Paenibacillus sp. | reverse complement strand
TCATTTTGTGTATATCATGGTATGATTCATTCAAGTTTGTAGCTTAGCAGAACTACCAATGTTCTTGGTCTTTTTGTAGCTGCAGCTTAGTATTTACAATCATAGAAAATCTACAAGAAGATTCTTCTTATATATTGAGGTGAAACGGATTGTCTAAAATCATAGCCATAGCCAATCAAAAAGGTGGCGTCGGAAAAACGACGACCTCCGTAAATCTGGGGGCGGGTCTTGCTACGATCGGTAAGAAGGTACTGCTCATTGATATCGACCCTCAAGGGAATACAACTAGCGGTGTTGGCATTAATAAGGCCGATGTAGCTAATTGTATTTATGACGTGCTTATTAATGATGTTGATCCTAAGGACGCAATTACGCATACTGAAGTGGATGGTCTGGATATTATCCCGGCCACGATCCAGTTAGCAGGTGCAGAGATCGAGCTTGTATCTACAGTATCCCGTGAGGTTCGTCTTAAGAAATCTTTGGAGCAAGTGAAGCGTTCCTATGATTATGTTCTGATCGATTGCCCGCCATCGCTTGGTATTCTGACTTTGAATTCTTTAACTGCGGCAGATTCGGTCTTGATACCGATTCAGTGTGAATATTATGCGCTTGAAGGTCTGAGTCAATTGTTGAACACGGTGCGTCTCGTTCAGAAGCATTTAAATACTTCGTTGCAAATTGAGGGTGTGTTGCTGACGATGTTTGATGCGCGCACAAATCTAGGAATTCAAGTCATTGAAGAAGTCAAAAAGTATTTCCAGCAAAAAGTGTACAAGACAGTCATTCCTCGAAATGTACGTTTAAGTGAGGCACCTTCACATGGACAGTCGATAATTACGTATGATCCGAGGTCCAAAGGGGCGGAAGTATACTTAGAGTTGGCAAAGGAAGTGGTTTCTAATGAGTAAGCGTTTGGGTAAAGGACTGGATGCTTTGATTCCGTCGCTTTCTATAGATGAAGATGAGAAAGTGATTGAGATTCCTTTGAATCAGCTTCGTGCTAATCCCTATCAGCCTCGGAAGACTTTTGATGAGGAATCAATCAAGGAATTGGCCGAATCCATTCGTCAACATGGCATTATTCAACCGATTATTGTTCGTAGTGTATTGAAGGGCTATGAGATCATTGCCGGAGAACGGCGTTTCCGGGCATCTCAATTTTGTGGTAACAATACGATCCCGGCTGTCGTTAAATCTTTTTCTGATCAGCAAGTCATGGAGATTGCTCTGATCGAGAACCTACAACGTGAGAATTTGAATGCGATGGAGGTTGCGGTTGCTTATCAAGGATTGATGGATCAATTTCAACTAACACAAGAGGAATTATCTCTCAAGGTTGGGAAATCCCGGTCGCATATCGCTAATTTCCTGAGATTGCTATCTCTTCCTGATGAAGTCAAGGAATATGTTTCACGTGGAACATTATCAATGGGCCATGCAAGAGCCTTGGTTGGATTAAAGGACTCCACCGTGATTATGCAATTGGCGAAGCAATGTATTGATCATGAATGGAGCGTACGTGATCTGGAAAATGCTGTACAGCAATTGGATAAGAAAAAGCTGGAAAGCAAAAAGATTGCTGTTAAGAAACGTGATCCTTATATTGAAGAGGTAGAAGTGGGGCTGCGCGAAAGGTATAAAACGACAGTCAAAATTAAAGAAAGTAAGGATAAGGGCAAAATCGAAATTAATTATTACAGCAAACAAGATTTACAAAGATTGCTAGATCTATTGGGTCAGTAAAACAATGTGGAATATTTATCCTCTATATCCATGGAATAATTTTCTTTGGATTAGAGGGTAGGTATTTCACTTGCTTCTAATGGGACTATTTCCTTTTCATATGAAAGTAGAGGGAAGAACTAATGGTCAATCGGCCGGCTATTTACTTGGACCACGCTGCCACATCCTGGCCCAAAGCTCCGGGTGTAGGCAGGGCAATGCAGGAGATGATAGAGGGGCAGGTTGGGAATTCGGGGCGCGGTAATCATGGTATGGCATTAGTGGCTGCCAGGAAATTGTTCAACACCCGATCGTTGCTGGCAAAATTGTTTCATATTTCCAATCCTAATGATATTGCCTTTATGTCAAATACAACAGAAGCGTTGAATTTGGCAATCAAGGGATGGTTGAAGCCGGGAGATCATGTTGTTGCTACAATGGTGGAGCATAACTCTGTCAGAAGACCGCTGGAGTTCCTGCGCAGAACAATTGGGATCGAAGTGGATTATGTCCCGGTCAGCCCACAGGGTGAAATGGAAATAGAGGTTGTGCGTAGTACTTTCCGTTCTAATACCACTCTGCTGGTCTGCTCCCATAGCTCAAATCTGCTTGGGAGTATTTCTCCTGTGCGCGAGCTGAGTCAGCTTGCACATGAGTATGGGGCAATCATGCTGCTCGATGCAGCTCAGACGGCCGGAAATTATCCAATAGATGTCGAGGAACTGGGTGTGGATCTGCTTGCTTTTCCTGGACATAAAGGACTGCTTGGTCCACAGGGGACAGGCGGATTGTATATAAGCCCTGAACTTGATTTAGTGCCTCTACTCCATGGAGGTACAGGCAGCCAATCTGAGGAGCTCGAGCAGCCTGCTGTACGTCCAGACCGTTATGAGGCGGGAACGGCAAATACGGTAGGTATAGCTGGCCTAGGAGAGGCCGTTAAGTATGTTATTGGACAAGGCCCAGAGAAAATATATCAGCATGAGAGGGAATTGACTCAGCGGTTAATGATGGGGTTATCGGAAATCCCTGGATTAACGATACTTGGCCCTGAGATTGGAAAAGACCGGACAGGGATTGTCTCCTTTATTTTGGCAGATAGGGATGCTTCGGAGGTCGCCTTTCTACTTGATAGGAATTACGGAATTGCTGTAAGGGCAGGCTATCATTGTACTCCATTAGGACATATGACAGCAGGTACAATGGAGGGTGGCGCGGTTCGCGCTAGCATTGGTTACAATACTGTGGTTGATGAAGTCGACGCTTTAGTGTTAGCTATAAAGAGGATTACAGAGTGATATTTAGGCATAGAGGGGAAAAAGCATGCGGGAATGGAATGAGATCTTTTTAGATCAGATGGTATGGATTGTAGTTGGTTTGGTGGTAGTGTTCTTATGGTTATTGATATGGAACTTCATCCAAGGCAGTAAACTTAGAAAAATGCGCAAGAAGTATGACTTGATGATGGGCGGTACAGGAGTAGAGGATTTGGAGAGCCTGCTCATCGATCTGAAGCTAGGTCAGGATAAAGTTGAAGAGCTTCAGACAAGACATAGTGCGGAAATATCGGCGATCAGCAAACTGCTTCCTAAGCAAAAATCGAAGATTGGCATCAAGCGTTACAATGCATTTGGCGAGCGGGGAAATGATCTTAGCTTCTCTATTGCAATCGTTAATGAAGATAAAGATGGTGTGGTACTTACCGGACTCTACAATCGCGATGGGTCTTATGTGTATGCCAAGCCCTTGACAAAGGGAGAGTCGCCGCATGCGCTCTCCCCGGAGGAATTGGAAGCTATTGCTCACGCTGGATTAGAGGAATAAATGAGCGGTTCCATTCTTTAATAGCAGCATAGACACTGCTAGCGATAATTTCAGATAAACGCATAACAAGGCTAAGCCTTGTGTTCTGCAATACGAAGTACTCCATAAAACCGCCGACGTTGACGATCCCTGTAACATGGATATCACCGACCGGCGGTAATTCTTTATTTACCCCTGCTCCAGGACGCAACGGCCCCTGCACGACTTGAATGGAGCCGACACTGGAAGTTTGCCCGAGGCAAGCATCGATCCCAATGATAAAGGGATGGTTGAATTTTTCGTTGATTTGCTGTAGGGTATCTTTTAAATTCATGGCATGAACAGGCTCCTCCAGGGTGCCATAGACGTGAAAGTGCCTGCTATTCCACTTAGACAATGAAGTACCGACCAGAGGTCCAAGGCAGTCTCCAGTAGAACGATCTGTACCAATGCACACAATGACAATATCCTGGCCCGGATACACTTTAGCGAAGTGCAGCAAGAGGCGATGAGTGATGACGGATTTAATACCAGGCTCGGTGTGGGCGATCTTCAAGTAAGGAATGTCCTGGCTTGGCAGCGGCGGTTGAATCTGAGACATGGAATCTTCCTTTCACGCGTATTAAAATAGGTTACATAGACATGAATCTATATCTGTGCCACTCTTGTAACGGTAGTAGATAGTATATGGAAATCGAGGGAATTATATACTCGTACTTAAGTCATAGTTCATAAAATGTGTGTTCAAAAAGGTCGGTTTTCAGCACCGAGAAGGTTGCATAAAGCTAGGGTTTGAGGAGCGGAGTGTACGTAGTTTGTACATGAGCACCGGAAGACCCGGCTGAATTCAAGATTCGATGCCGAGTGTACTTCTTGATTCACTTCGTGATCAAAAGCGGACTTTTTGAAATACCGTTATAAAAGGAGAGAGGATCATTTGAAAGATTGGCTGGTCATGGCATTTGACTCTACCCAACAGGCGCTACGTGCCGAAATGCTGCTTGAATATGCTGAGGTGGAGATAGACCTATGCCCGACACCAAAAGAGATCACGGCGGGTTGTGCGTTGTCCATTCAGTTTCCTCTTGATTTCTTGACTGTGGTGAAAGAGATCGTGGCCCAGGAGCAAGTAGAGATTCGTGGTATCTATATGCGGAGTGAGACAGGAGAATATGACCACATCAGCTTATAGAGGTAGTTCAGAAGGAAAGGAATTGAATAAATGATAGGTTTGTTAAGTGGAGAGCCGACAAGAGATGATCCGTCAGAAGCCGTGGAAGCAGCAAAGAAATGGACGGATGGTATTATAAAATGGTTCACCGATATGAATATGTGGGAGAACTTCATGTGGGCCTCAATACGGATTATATTGATCTTTATATTAACTCGAATTCTAGTCCATGTTGTTTACCGAATTATTGATCGTACCCTACAGAGAAAAGAGAAGGGTAGACTGCAGATGAATCCACGCAGATTTGTTACAGTCGGTGAATTATTGAAGAATATGATCTCGGTCATTAGTAACTTCATCATGGTTCTGATCGTACTTGGTGAACTTGGTTTCCAACTAGGCCCATTAATTGCTGGAGCCGGGGTTTTGGGGATGGCTATTGGTTTCGGTGCACAAAGTTTGGTTAAAGATGTAATAACTGGTTTTTTTATCATTTTAGAGGATCAGTTTGCGGTAGGGGATGTTATTCAGACTGGTACCTTAAAAGGTACGGTTGAGATGATCGGAATTAGGTCAACGAGATTAGTGAGCTGGACAGGGGAGGTACATATCATCCCTAATGGTATGATCGCCAATGTGACGAATTATTCCATTGGGACTGCACTTGCAGTGGTGGACCTGCCCTTTAGTAATACGAAGAAGCTTGAGGATAGTATTGAATTGTTGAAGAAGGCGATGCTGCAATTGAAAGAGAAGCATGAAGAGATTGAGCAGGTACCGAACGTGCTTGGTATCCAGTCCTTAACAGCCAGCGAATACGTTCTACGGATCGCAGTGGAATGCCAGCCAGATGATAGATCGAAAGCGGAGCACTTGATTCAGATGTATGCGAAAGAGGCACTGGAGCAAGAGGAGACGGTAAGAATCGGTAATTGAGGGAGTTCATCTTTATTTATAAAGGGGGAAGGCAAAATGGAGCGGAAACAGTTCCAACTAGGGGATATTGTTCAAATGAAGAAAAACCACCCATGCGGCAGTAATGAAATGGAGATTATCCGGATGGGGATGGATATTCGTATCAAATGTGTAGGATGCAAGCATAGCGTGCTTGTTCCACGGGCCAAATTTGAGAAGAATATGAAGAAGGTGCTGCGCTCCGCCGCCTCTGAGACAGAAGCTACAGACAATGAATGAAAAATGCTTGAGGTCATGAATCAACACTATTGCATATGACCAGAAATCATGATATAATCATTCTTGCTGTAAGGAGAGGTACCCAAGAGGCCCAAGGGGGTTGACTCGAAATCAATTAGGCGTCGCAAGGCGTGCGTGGGTTCGAATCCCACCCTCTCCGCCATAGCTCTGAAATTCAAGACCTTCTACACATTGTGTAGAGGGTCTTTTTGGTATTTAGCTAGACAAAATGAAAAGGACCCTTTTTACAGGTCCTTTTCTGGTCGACGGCGAAGCGAATTTGGAATTCTTTTTCTAACGAACTCAGAAACGTCGATATGCGTTTTAGCGCAGCACGTCTTATCGAAGAGGGGTCTTCAATAATCCGTTATTATCTTGGTTTCTACTCTCGACAGTGAATAAGACTCCTGAAGCGTTGTTACTCGCTGACTGGCCCAACGGAACCACACCTCTCTTGGCTAAATTTAATTAGTCACCTAAAGCGTCGTTACTCGCTGATTTGTCCAACGGAACCACACCTCGCATGGCCACGCCGTCTGAAGTGTATTATGCTCAGCCAATTACTTTTTATACAGCTTAGAAATATAAAATTACGAAATTCTCCTTGCTTAAGTTGAAAAGGCTTCTACATTAGTGAACGCGAGCTTTCTCGACTTTTTTCCATTTACGGTTCTTGTTGCTGGTCTCTGGGAAGGTATCCCCTTTTTCCATTGTAATTCGCATCGGATCTTTAATTTGGGTGTGGAAGCTTCTCGCTTCGCCAACCTCCATATAAACTCCAGGATTCGGGGCCTTATCGCCTTCTTCATATTCTGTTCTTTCGCCCATGGTAAATGCCTCCTTTCTAATGATTAAAGAGATCATTATATTGTGCGCAGGGCGGTTTATAAACATGTGTGAGTGTACAGACAGGTCAGAACCACCCAATTAGTCAATTACAGGTAATTTATCAGAGTCAAAATAGATGAGGAACTTTATAAGTGGTGCGATGTTAAGTATGATAAGGTCATCAAACTCTAAATGGAGGAATTTATCGAATGATTCCAGATCGAGTAATTCATCAGCAGACAAATAAAAAGCCTTTCTTTAAATCTGTCAAAAAGTACGTCAAGTTTATATTGATCGCGGTTCTAATCGCAGTTTTCACTCTGGCAGCCTTCTTCATTTGGAGCCCTCAACCGATTAGCTGGCTGGTCCGCAGTTTTGCTACGGATTTACCCGGCACTCCTCCTTCTGATCTTGCTGAGATTCAGGCGCAGACCCAAGTGGTACGAGATATTACGTATCCTTCCGAGCACAACAAGAACAAGCTCGACCTCTACCTGCCCCAGAATACTACAGAACAGCTTCCTGTTATAATTCTTGTACATGGGGGAGGATTTGTTACTGGTGATAAGTCCTTCAACGAATACTATGGACCAGTGCTGGCTTCTGGCGGTTATGCCGTTCTGTCGATGAATTACGAACTAGCTCCCGAAGCCAATCTATCTGTACAGACGGAACAGATCGGTGAGGTATGGTCTTATATGAAGGAGCTAGCTCTTCAATATCCCTTGGATTCTTCACGGGTCATATTTGTCGGTTCCTCAGCCGGAGCTTACTTGGCAGGGCAGTTCACCTTGGCCCAGACGAATGACGAGTATGCCAGATTAGTCGGTGTTTCTCAGTTGGTGCCGGCTGACACAATCAAAGGCGTATTATTATTTAGTGCTCCTTACGATATCACTGCTCTTAAAGATTTGGATGTACCAGCTCCGCTTAAATTTATGATTAAACAACTAGGCTGGGCTATTCTGGGGGATAGGGGCTGGATAGATAACCCAAAATTTGATGTACTGAATCTGGGAAATTACATTACCAGCGATTTTCCACCAACTTTTATAACTGACGGCAATACAGGTTCGTTCGAAAAGCAAGCAGAAGCATTCGTGGCCGCGCTACAAGAAAAAGATGTTCCGGTCACATCTCTATTCTTTGATCCGGCTGAAGAGAAAACAGGGCATGGCTACCAGTATGATCTGGCTTCACCTGCAGGAATACGCTGTCGCGAAGAGACGATGGCATTTCTGAAGGGATTGTTGGGTAAACATGTGAGCTTGCGTTAGTGGTTCTGATTTGTTATATTAATATAGTTCGAGTTTATGCTCGTTCCTTGCTCCCAAGCGAAGTGATTTGGGGGCCATAGTCCAAGAGGAGGTGAAACATATGCGCAAATACGAAGTGATGTACATTCTTCGTCCTGATCTTGAGCAAGAAGCTGTTCAAGCTTTAGTCGAAAAATTCCAAGGCATCATCCAAAACGGCGGTGAAATTACTAAGCATGACGTAATGGGCAAGCGTCGGCTTGCGTATGAGATTAACAAAATTCGTGACGGAATTTACGTTCTCGTGAATTTCACAGCAACTCCTGATGTTGTTGCTGAGCTTGAGCGGATTTTGAAGATTTCCGACGAGGTTATCCGTTATCTCATTACGAAAGACGTAGCCTAATACGTAATAAGTTTAGTAAACATTTGCCCGAAGGAGGGGATTTGATTGTTGAACCGTGTTATTCTGATCGGACGTCTTACCCGGGATCCGGAGCTAAGATATACACCATCCGGAGTGGCTGTTACTCAGTTCACTGTAGCTGTTGACAGACCGTTCTCATCGCAAGGTGGCGAACGCGAAGCGGACTTCATTCCAGTTGTAACCTGGAGACAGCTTGCCGAGACTTGCGCGAATTACTTGCGTAAAGGCCGTCTGGTTGCCGTTGAAGGACGTATTCAAGTACGGAATTATGAAAATAACGAAGGTAAACGTGTCTACGTCACCGAAGTCATTGCTGATAATGTCCGTTTCTTGGAATCGAGTCGTGAAGGTGGATCTGGTGGTGGACAGCGGGAGGATAATCCTTCTGGAGGCGGTAACGCAGGCCGCAGTAATAATAACAATTATTCGCGCGGCAATCAACAGGATGATCCATTCTCTGATGACGGGAAACCGATCGATATATCGGATGACGATTTGCCATTTTAATTTGGAAAGGACTGAATAGTATGAGCTTCAAGCAAAGAGAAGGCGGAGACGACAAAAGACCGGCTCGCCGCGGCGGACGTAACAAACGTCGTAAAGTGTGCTTCTTCACTGTGAATAAAATTACTCACATTGACTATAAAGATACTGAGCTGTTGAAGAAATTCATCAGCGAGCGTGGTAAAATTTTGCCACGTCGTGTTACTGGCACTAGCGCTAAATACCAACGTCTCTTGACAGTTGCGATCAAACGCTCCCGTCAAGTAGCATTGCTTCCGTACACTACGGAGTAATATGGAATTTTAGGGCAGAGCATGCCTAAAATAAGAACAGCCTTGACTCAGATTCAATCTGGGACAAGGCTGTTTTTTTAACGTTAAAAAAAGGATGAATTAATCGCGCCATGTTTCTTCTATATCATTTACTGAATATCATGCTATACCTCAATACACCTTAAATTAGCATTTCTCGTTGGTTTAAAAATGAAACGTTAAAAAATATAATAAAGTACTTGGAATATTAGGGGAATTAGGTTATATTATTAACTAAATTAAAAAAAGTTACAGACCCATCTCAGAATCTACTGCATATTCAATTGACCTTTGGTTTATTTATGCACTACGTACATCCACGAATTTTTCCCTTTCTATTCATCTTGGAGTTACCCGCACTATTAATAGGTATATGATTAATCAAATATGTTTCCGTTTTCATTTAAAAAACAACTGAATATTGCTCGTTTTTAACGGAAGTATAAAACCAAGTTAATACATATTTTTTATTGGATATATTATCTTTATAATATATTTCTTCATTGTATAGTCATTGAATGTGCAATGATTCTATCAGAGGGGGCTGAATAAATACACAGAGAGTCATGCAGCAATATGATTAGGACTGTAATGGAAATAATAATCATTTTTAAGGGAGGAAGGTAAGAATGGCGAAAAAAAGATATTGGTTGTCCTTATTTATGGTACTATCATTGGTCGGAACATTGCTAGCAGGATGCGGAGGTTCAAAGACCGACTCCGGGCAAAAGAATAACGCTACGCCACAGAATAATCAACAAACGGATACTAATAAGCAAGGTGAGGACAAAGGCGCTGAGAATACGAGCGCTCCAAAGGATGGCGGAACTTTCACGTTCGGCAGCCCTTCGGATATCGTTAGCATTAACCCTATTTTCATAAATGATACTGCGACAGGGGATGCAGAACTGTTTCTCTTCTCAAAAATTTATGACCTGGATCGTGCAGGTAACCTTGTGGTTGAACCTTGGTCTTTGGCAGAGAGCCTTCCGGAAATATCAGCAGACGGTAAAACTTATACTGTTAAATTGAAGAGTACTCCAAAATGGAGTGACGGCCAGCCAGTTACTGCTGATGACGTTATCTTTACGATCAATACGGTAAGGACTCCTGAAGTTGGAGCACCTGGTATTAGCGCATATGATAAGGTAGATTCCATAGAAAAGATTGATGATCAAACGCTTAAAATTCAATTGAAAGAAGTATATGCTCCTTTTGGATATACACTGAATTCTACAATTGTTCCAGCACATATTCTGAAGGATGTTGCTCCGACAGAGCTGAAGAACAGCAAATTCGGTGTTGATCCGGCACAAACAGTAACTAATGGTCCTTGGAAATGGACTGAGTGGAAGCAAAAGGAATATTTAACTTTCGATGCAGATCCTAACTATTGGGGCGAAGTGAAGCCGCATATCGGCAAAGTAGTATATAAAATTTATGCGGATCAAAATACAGAAGTTCAAGCCTTGTTGAAAGGCGACATTAACAGTGTACAATCAGTTCCGTTGACTCAAGTAGATGCTGTTAAGGGCAAAAATGGTATTACGATTTCTAGTAAGCCAGGGGCGTCCTACGAGTTTATATCCTTTAACTTTGATCCAAATAACTTCAAGGATAAATACGGTTTATTTAGCGGTCAGAAGACAAGACAGGCAATAGCTAGTGCATTGAACCGTCAAGGCATGGTTGATAACGTGCTGAAGGGAACTGGTATCTTGATGAATGCACCGTTCCTGCCAGGATCCTGGGCAGATCCAGGGGATAAAGCTGTAAACTATCCTTATGATGCTGAAGCTGCTAAGAAACTGCTTGCTGAAGATGGTTGGGTAGCAAATAGTAAAGATGGAATTTTGGAAAAAGATGGACACCGTTTCTCATTCGAATTGCAATATAATGCTGGCAATAGCCGTCGTGAACAAATTGCAGCTATTGCACAGCAAAACCTGAAGGAAGTTGGAATTGAGCTAATTCCGAAAGCGATTGATTTCTCTGCTTGGGTAGAGCAAAATCTTAATCCAGGTAAATACCAAGCTATCTTGCTTGGTTGGTCCCTTAACAATCCGGACCCTGACCAAGAAAGTCTTTTCTCATCTAAATACTTCCCAGAAGCTGGTCAGAACATGGGCTGGTATAAGAATGAAAAGCTCGACCAATTGTGGGTTGATGGTTACTCAACTGTAGATCAGAACAAACGTGCAGAAATTTATGCCGAAGCTGCACATGAACTTTCCACAGATTTGCCATATGTATTCCTGTATCAATACGGAACACCTCAAGCACTCGACGCACATGTTAAATTCCCAGAGGAGGATGGTCCTGAGCCAACAAGAGCTTATGGATACTTCTACCACGTCATCAAATGGTGGGTCGAATAAAATAGAATAGGTTACGTCATCAGCGTCAGTATGGAGGGGGAGGAGAAACAATCTCCTTCCTCTATTTCCGTACTAGGGGGTGACGACGGTGTGTAACCTCCAAAACTTGAGGAGGAAAGACATGACAGAGTATTTTATAAGGCGTTTACTTCAATCTGTCCTAGTATTGTTTCTAATTACTTTAGTTGCCTTTGGTCTTATTCATGCGGCACCGGGCGGTCCAACACAAATGATGCTCTCACCGGGCCTGTCTCCGGAAGCTCTAAAAGTACAAGCCCATAACTTGGGATTGGACCAGCCAATTCATATTCAATATATCCGCTGGATTGGGGATATGCTGCATGGGGACCTTGGCCATACGTTCAAAAATAATATACCGGTAGGGGATATTCTGTGGCCGACGGTAAAAAATACGTTGATTTTGATGGGAGTTGCCTGGCTTCTCTCATTAATTATCGCGATCCCTTGGGGTATTTATAATAGTACATCAACATACGGAATTTCCGATCAGGTCTCTTCCTTTGTTTCCTATGTCGGTTTTGCGATGCCAGGCTTTTGGTTCGGGATACTATTACAGGAGTTATTCGCACTAAAGCTTAATTGGCTACCTTTATCCGATATGTGGGCCATGGATAAACAAGGGGATATTGGCAGTTTAATATTACATTTATTGATGCCAGTGACTGTCCTTTCTCTAGGCTTCCTCGCTGCATATGTAAAGTATTCACGTTCAAGTATGCTTGAAGTGCTTGACCAGGATTACATACGTACCGCTCGTGCGAAGGGCGTCCCAGAACGAAAGGTTATTTTTCGTCATGCTCTACGTAACGCTCTTATTCCGATTATTACAATCCTTGGATTGGACTTGCCAATTCTTGTTGGCGGCGCTGCGTTGACAGAGCGGGTATTCAACTGGCCAGGAATGGGTCGGTTATTCATTGATATGGCCTTAGCTCGAGAGTACTCGGTATTAATGGCCATTACTATAATAACTGCCGCTATGGTTATTATTGGGAATTTAATTGCGGATATCTTATACGCGGTTGTTGACCCTCGTGTACAACTAGGACGTAAAGGAGGGAAAGCAGCATGACAGAGCTTAATCTGGAGACCCCTCTCGGTAGTCCACAGCCAAACACGAAAGAGGCATCTGACAGACCCCAAAGGACCTTGGTTGTTTTCTGGAAGAAGTTTTCTCACAATAAATTTGCCATGACTGGATTTGTTGTCCTTTGTCTCTTTATTCTGACCGCATTTTTTGCTCGTTTAATTGCACCATATGATCCGACCCAAATCGATTTAATGAATGCGAATTTACATTCGGGGACTGGCAACCACCTTCTGGGGACTGACGAATTGGGCAGAGATATTTTCTCCAGGCTTGTTTTTAGTAGTCAGATCTCTCTGAAGGTTGGTTTCTATGTAGCCATAGTCGCTGTTGTTATTGGATCTATAGTGGGAGCTCTATCAGGATATTTCGGCGGTATTATCGATACGATCTTTATGCGGATCGTCGATGTGATGAACTCGCTGCCGCTTCTATTCATTAACATTTTGGTTCTAGCTATATTCGGATCGAAGTTCGCTTATATGATATTGATTCTTTCTTTTACTAGCTGGATGGGTGTAGCGCGGCTTGTACGCGGTGTATTCCTACAGCTCCGTGAAATGCAATATGTTGAAGCAGCCAAGGCGATTGGTGTTTCCAGCTGGGGTATTATTTTCAGACATCTACTGCGCAATGCAAGCTTTCCGATTATCGTTAACGCAACATTGATGGTAGGTGGCGCCATTTTGAGTGAATCAGCTCTTTCGTTCTTGGGATTGGGAATTCAAGCTCCTCTCACAAGCTGGGGAGTTATGCTCAGTAATGCTCAGGAATTTATGCTGGTAGATCCAATGCAAGCGGTTTATCCTGGTTTATGTATTTTGATTGTTGTACTGGCAGTTAACTTTATTGGAGATGGAATTCGCGATGCGATGGATCCTAGACATAAAGTTATGATATCCCGGAGGAGGCTGGACAAATGGCGGGAAGATTACTACAAATCCGAGATTTAACAACCGGTTTTGTAACAGAAAAGGGTATTGTCAAAGCGACCGATAAGGTATCGCTACAGTTGGAGCAAGGGCAAACTTTATGTCTAGTTGGTGAATCGGGGAGCGGCAAGAGTGTGACCGCACTGTCGATTATGCGATTAATCGATTATGCCGGAGGAATGGTATTAGAAGGGAAAATCGAGTTCCAGGGACAAGATCTGGCTCAAATGGATCAGAATGATCTACGCCAGATTCGCGGTGATAAGATCGCTATGATTTTCCAAGATCCAATGTCTGCGTTAAATCCTGTATTCTCGATCGGGGATCAGATTGCAGAGAGTCTTAGACTACATCGTGGTCTCAGCGATAGTGCAGCCTGGAAGGAAGCGATTGAGCTATTAAAATTAGTTGGCATACCGGATCCAGCGCTAAGGGCTAAGCAGTATCCCCATGAGTTGTCTGGAGGAATGTGTCAGCGGGTCGTTATTGCAATTGCTTTGGCATGTAGACCGGAGCTGCTTATTGCGGACGAACCGACAACCGCGCTTGATGTGACGGTTCAGGCGCAAATTCTCGATCTTCTGCAGAAATTAAAAGACGAACTAGGAATGTCGATTATCCTAATTACCCATGATATGGGTGTAGCAGCAGAGATGGCCGACCGAATTGCAGTTATGTATGCGGGAGTAATCGTAGAGGAAGGAACGGTCGAGGAGATTTTCAATAATCCGTCTCATCCGTACACCGTCGGGTTACTTCAATCGATTCCAGGTCTGGAAGGAAATCGTGGTGAGGAGCTGTACACGATCAAAGGGAATATCCCGGGATTGGGGCAGATTCCATCCGGATGTCGCTTCCATCCGCGTTGCCCTCATGTCAAGGATTCATGCCTAAGCAAAGAACCGGGCGATTTTTGGATCACAGAGGATCATCGGGCAGCATGTTGGCTGTTTGAGGATAAAAGCGTGAACAAACAAGCCCATCCGATAAAAGGAGGGGCATAGATGAGTACCACTACTAAGGCGGCCTCTAACGAAAATTTGGTAGAAATCAAAGATCTCAAAAAATACTTCCCTATACGTAAAGGTCTATTCAATCGGACAGTAGGGAACGTAAAAGCGGTAGATGGTGTATCTCTGACTATAAAGCAAGGAGAGACATTTGGACTTGTAGGGGAATCCGGATGCGGCAAATCTACCTTAGGCCGGGTTATCCTGCAGCTGCAGCATGCTACGGGCGGTGAGCTTCGTTTTGAGGGACAAGATTTGCTGTCTCTTAAATCAAGTGAGCTAAGAGAATTGCGCGAGGAAATGCAAATTATTTTCCAGGATCCGTTTGGATCTCTTAATCCGCGCTTCCTTGTTCGTGATATAATCGGTGAGCCTTTGCGTATTCATCGCAGCATGTCCACTAAAGAAATAGACAATGAAGTTGTTCGTTTAATGGAGCTTGTAGGTCTAGATGCTTCCCGAAGAAATCGTTATCCTCATGAATTCTCAGGCGGGCAGAGACAGCGGATTGGTATTGCCCGGGCAATTGCCTTGAATCCTAAATTTATTGTGGCTGACGAAGCTGTATCGGCTCTAGACGTATCTGTCCAATCTCAGGTCATCAACCTGCTGATGAAGCTGCAAAAAGAGCTGGGTTTGACTTATCTCTTCATCGCACACGGTCTTAATGTGGTTAGGCATATTTCAGATCGAGTAGGCGTCATGTATCTCGGTAAACTGGTTGAAGTAGGGGAGACGGAAGATTTATTTGCGAAACCGCTGCATCCGTATACCGCGGCGCTTCTCTCGGCCATTCCGCAACCGAAAGTAAGTGGCCGTAAAGAACGTATCGTTCTGCAGGGGGATGTACCATCGCCAGCAAATCCACCATCCGGTTGCCGTTTTCATACCCGCTGTCCGTTTGCTCAGAGCAAATGTTCTGAAGTGGAGCCTTCATTAACTGAGGTTATCCCTGGCAGACAAGTAGCTTGCCATTTCCCGCTTGGATAAGATGGCTATATATTTGTAGTTAATTTAAATTTTTTGGAAACGATATGAGGCCTGCTCTATTATTGGAGTGAGGCCTTTGCTATTTTTATGAAGATTGGCATTAATGTGTGTGAAGCGAAGTTGTATCTAAATTCCAAAATATGATATATTACGAGACGATAGAGTTATTTTGATTCAAATTTAATAGTACCGTGTCTTTTTTGTAGCTTTTTTTGCTAGATATCCGTTTACAATGATATAGAGTATGTCGTCTTGAGATAAAAGCAATTATTTTACTTTTAATTATCGGAGGCAAAGATGCTAGAGCGAAAAGAACATTTAAAGAATAAAGCCAAATCCAAGGTCAAGAAACGTAAAAATAAAGGTAAGATAACGCTCATTGTCCTAGTTGCTCTATTGCTCGTTGGGACGGGCGGGTATATCTTCAGGAAAGAGCTGGCAGTTACGGCTTTTGATCTATTCCTGTCGGGTCAAGTAGAGAAGAAGCTTGATAAATCTTATGCTCCAGTTGAAGATCAGCAGCTTCAGCAAGTGCCAGCGGAGGATAAGTTTAAGCCGTTCAGTATGCTGCTTCTGGGCGTGGATCAACGGGATCATGAACCGGCTCGATCCGATACGATGATCTATGCAGTTGTACGTCCGGAGGACTCTCGGGTACTGCTTGTCTCCATCCCTCGTGATACCTATACTGAGATCGTAGGCAAAGGCAAGGAAGATAAAATCAACCATGCTTATGCATTTGGCGGGGCGAAAATGGCCAAGGATACGGTACAAGAGTTCATGGATCATCCTGTGGATTATTATGCCGCTATTAATTTTAAAGGGCTGCGCGACATCGTTGATGCTTTAGGCGGGGTAGAGCTACCGATTACGAAGGATATCGTCAATAAGCAGAAAGAGCATGAGAAGTTTACGATCAAGGCTAACAAACCGATTTACAGCGGGGAAGAGGCTCTGAATTACGTAAGATATCGCGAAGACAGCGATTTTAATCGGACAGGTAGACATCAAATCTTTCTCAACGCGATCGTAAACAGAATGATGAATCTGAACCAGGTATCGAAGATCCCCGACTTAATGGACATGCTGGGTGAAAACTTCAAGACGGATATGATGCCAAGCTACATTATCGATTTATCAAAGCAAGTATTGTTAGGTGAGTCACCTTCCATTAAAGGCTTCACCATCATGGGCGAGGGTTTCCGTAAGAACGGAGTTTACTATGATTCGGTAGATAAAGAAGACCTCGAGTTCGCCAAGCAAATGATTGATAGCTGGAGTAATCCGGATACAAAGCCTGAGCAACTGCTTATGCCGGATTCCCGCGACAAGAATGATCAACCTTCAACAGTCAAAGAATGAGTACATTCTAGAAGTCATATCTATTTAATAAAGCCATTTTTCGTTCATTATTCGGCAGTCCGGTTTCCGGCTGCCGATTTGTCGCGCTAGAGAACACAAGTGCCATTTTCAGTAGATGTATAAATGCGCACTGTGATCGCTTATAATCCCCCTTAAACTGGGGAGTATGAAAAGGGTAGAGGAGGATTCCACTCGAATGAATATCGCGTTTTTCCTATTGCCGAAAAATGATGTTGCTGCGGTTAGGGTAGATTCAACGCTAAGACAGACGCTGGAACGTATGGAGCATCATCGTTATACAGCGGTGCCAATTATAGGACATCACGGGGAGTATGTCGGAACGGTCACAGAAGGCGATCTGCTTTGGTATATGAAAAATTCGGATGGCAAGGTGAATTTTGAGAACGCTTCAAAATTTTATCTGCAGGATGTGCCGCTTCGGATGGATAATAAGGCAGTCTCAATCGATGCCAACATGGAGGATTTAATTAATCTGGCTAAAGTGCAGAATTTTGTCCCTGTCGTTGACGATATGGGTAGATTCATCGGTATTGTCCGCCGTAGTCAGATCATAGAATATTGCGAGAAATTCGTGACTAGAGACGATTCCGTCGTCAGAAAATAATTACTTAAATGCTACCTTATTAGGTTTGCAAGTCTTGGTGCGATTGCATTATGCTATAATGAAGAGCAAAGTTCTCTTGGAAAGGTGGAAAGCTGTCTGCCATGCATAAGGAAATGGATGTGGCCAAACGTGCCAAAGTGATTGAATGGCTTAAAACGGAAGTAGTCGATCACGTATCCCGTTTATTCAAAGCATTGTGGGAAGGCAGCACGACACGGGTAACGGATAGCCTGGCCAGTTTAATCGTCAGTAGTTATATATTGGGACGCAGGCTGGGGATTTCTCATCGAGATTTAGATGACTCCATTTTGGAGAAGTTAAAGAAGCACAAGCAGGATGGTCATCAACTCGAAGACTGGTATCAGGATATTTCTACACTTGAAGATCATATGCGTAAGAGGTGAACTTATTTTGAAACTGCGCTGGACATCGGTCGCTTGGAGCGTTGTTTATTTATTGCTCCTGTTATCTTTAGCTACTCCACTTGCCGTCATTACGGTATTCTTCCTTTTGGTTCCGACCGTCCTGTTATATTCAACCTTATCAAGGCGGTTGTTCCTGTTGCATATCGTACCGGCATGGATTTTGGCGGCTATACTGTGCGGACCGACCATTCTGTTGCAGGCCCTGTATTTTATAATCCCTTCGATTGTGATGGGAGAGTTGTATAAGAAGCGGGCACCTGCTTTCCGAACGGTGATGATGGGAGCGGGCACGATTTTGGTAGAATTTCTGCTAGTGCTGCTGATTAGTACGGTATTATTTGATTTTCATTTGTCTTGGGCTATTGAAGACATGATTAACGCAGCAATGGATCCATTTAAGAATGTAGCGGACGGTTCGATAGGAAGCGGTCTTGGTAGCAGCCTAGTGTGGTCTCCGGAGATGATTCAACAATTCTCCTCTCTGACCGTACGGATGCTTCCATTTACGCTGATTGTTTGCTCGCTTATTATTGCGGCGGTAACTCAGGCTATTTCACGTCCAACGCTAGGCAGTATGGGGCTGATTGTTCCGAAGATGCCGGCGTTCCGGAATTGGCGTTTGCCGCGCTCTTTAATTTGGTATTATTTGATTTGTCTGATCCTGAATATGCTTGGTGGAGCGGCTATAAGTGAAGGGTTCTTGGGAACCATTTTGGTGAATATGACGCCGTTATTACAGTTCTTATTTATGATTCAGGCAGCGAGCCTCTTCTTTTTCATTGCTTATCAACGTAAGTGGAATCCGGTACTGCCTATTCTGCTCGTCATCGCGATGGTCTTTATACCGCTTCTACCGTTATGGATTGTAGGGATCGCGGACATTGCCTTTCCACTGCGTGACATGATTACGAAATCAAAACGATAGGGTGAAAAGGAATGCCTAATCTTCTGCAAAAACGATGGTATGGTTATCAGACGGTATGGGTATTTATGCTTGAGCTGCTGTTGGTCATATTTGTCTCCTATTACAACTGGATCCTCGGTCTGGTCAGTCTTTGTTTAGTTGGCGGTTTAGCCTATGTTATGCTGCAAGCAGAGCGGCGCTTCCGCAAGGAACTGGTGAAGTATGTAACGGATCTGACTTACCGGATCAAGCGAGTAGAAGGCGAAGCGGTGAGTCGCTTGCCGTTTGGCCTTTTACTCTATGGCGAGGATCGTACCGTCGAATGGCATAACCGCTTTGTAATTGGAATGTTCGGGCGGGGGAGTGTAGTCGGAATCCCCTTATCAGAGTTATTGCCGCCGCTGCCGCAGCTCGTTCATGATCATGGGAACGGTAAGTCTATGGTAGAAGTCATCGTCAATGAGCGGTACTACGAGATGACAATCGATGCCGATGAACGGCTGATATATATTCATGATATGACCGAGCTTGCTGTACTGCGCGAGCGCTATGAGAATGAGAAGGTCGCGCTCGGGATTGTGATGCTCGATAATCTGGATGAAGCTGCACAAGGGATGGACGATCAGCAGCGGACAGCATTGATCGCCCGCGTCGCGACGTCGATTACCGATTGGGCGAAGCAATATCGCCTCTATCTGCGGCGGCTGTCTTCGGAACGCTATCTGATGATTATGAATCAGAAATCGTTAGGCCAGCTCGAACAGAGCAGGTTCGTGATTCTGGACGAGGTCCGCGAGATGACTGCGGACCTCAAGGTGCCGATGACGCTGAGCATCGGCCTTGCCTTCGGCACCGAGAGCCTGAGCGAACTGGGCGAATTAGCCCAGTCCAGTCTGGATATGGCTCTCGGCCGGGGGGGTGACCAAGCCGCTGTGAAGGCGGGTCAACGCATGTCCTTCTACGGCGGCAAGACAGGCGCCGTAGAGAAGCGGACGCGCGTTCGAGCTCGCGTCATCGCGCATGCGCTCCGCGATCTGATGCAGGAGAGCGATCGTGTCATCATTATGGGACATCGCGTCCCTGACTTTGACGTGATTGGTGCCTCTATCGGCGTGCTAAAGGCTGCCGATATGTTCAATGTCGAGGCTCATATCGTGCTCGACGGACCGAACCCAAGCATCAAGCGCCTCTTGGATCGCATTGAACAGGAAGACACATTATTAAGGCGTTTCGTCAGTCCGGAACAGGCGATGGGCATGATGACGCCGAATACGCTGTTAATTCTGGTTGATACGCATAAGCCGTCCCTGACGATGGAGCCGCGGCTCGTGAGCGCAGCGAAACGGGTGGTCGTCGTGGATCACCATCGCCGTGGTGAAGAGTTTATTAATGACGCTGTATTGGTATATCTGGAGCCTTATGCTTCCTCAGCCTCGGAGCTGGTGACGGAGCTGATCCAGTATATTCATGAGAAGGTCGAGCTTAGTCCGTTAGAGGCCACGTCTTTACTGGCCGGGATCACGGTGGATACGAAGCATTTTGCACTTCATACCGGTTCCCGAACTTTTGAGGCTGCAGCCTTCTTGCGGCGTATGGGGGCCGATACAGTCATGGTGCAGCGGCTCCTGAAGGAAGATCTGCAGGAGTACATCGCCAAGGCGGACATCATCAAACATGCTCAAATCATCTACGGTCATATTGCGCTGGCTGTCACGGAGCCAAATCGCAAGATCCCACAGATGCTAATCGCTCAGGTGGCCGATACGCTATTGAATATGACCACTGTGCTCGCCTCTTTTGTCATCAGCGAGCGCCCAGATGGTTTGATAGGAATTAGCGCCCGTTCACTCGGGACCATGAATGTCCAGGTCGTCATGGAGCGACTTGGAGGCGGCGGACATTTAACAAACGCCGCAGCACAGTTAGAGGGCACCCAGGCCGATGCAGAGAAGAGGCTGCTGGAGGTACTGGAGCAAATAGATAAGGAAGAGGGGTTATTCGAATGAAGGTTATCTTCTTGAAAGATGTTAAGGGTCAAGGTAAAAAAGGGGAAATTAAGGAAGTCTCGGAAGGCTACGCATCAAACTTTCTGATTCCGCGTGGGCTGGTTCGCCCAGCAACCGAAGGCAATGTGAAGACGTTAGAGCATCAGACTGCGGCTGAACAGAAGCGCAAGGACCAGGAGAAGCAGGATGCAATTACCCTAGGCAAGAAGCTGGAAGAGATGACGATTGAGCTTCAAGCCAAAGCGGGTGAAGGCGGCCGCTTGTTCGGTGCAATTACGAGCAAGCAAGTGGCTGAAGCAATGGGTAAGGCTGGCGTGAAAATCGATAAGCGCAAGATCGAGATGGACGAGCCAATCCGTACACTCGGCGTAACTCAGGTTAGTGTGAAGCTTCATCATGAGGTGAAGGCAACATTCAAGGTACATGTAACGGAGGAATAAAATGAGTAGCACAGATCTGTTTTACGACCGGATCCCCCCGCAAAATCTGGAGGCGGAACAGGCCGTGCTCGGAGCGATCTTGCTTCAATCTGAAGCGCTAATCACCGCGATGGAGCGAGTGAGGACCGAGGATTTCTATGACAAGCCCCACCAATTGATCTTTGAAGCGATGGTGCAGCTTGGCGAAGAAGGCCAACCTATCGACCTTGTTACGCTGACCTCGCGCTTGCAAGACCGGGGTGAACTAGAGGATACCGGCGGTGTCAGTTATCTTGCTAAGCTGGCTCATGCTGTTCCTACGGCCGCAAATGTGGAATATTATGCGCAGATTATTGAAGAGAAGTCGATGCTCCGGCGCCTGATCCGGACGGCAACTCAGATCGTGAGCGAGGGATATACCGGCGGAGAGGATGTCTCATCCTTATTAAGCGATGCTGAGCGTCGCATTCTGGAAATATCGAACCGCCGCTCCGGCAGCGGATTCGTCGCGATTCGCGATGTTGTGATGGAAGTATTCGAGCGTGTCGAAGAACTGCATCAGAATAAGGGGAATACGACGGGGATTCCTTCCGGGTTCGTCGATCTCGACAAGATGACGGCCGGCTTCCAACGCAATGACCTTATTATCGTAGCAGCCCGTCCTTCCGTCGGTAAGACGGCCTTCGCGCTGAATATTGCTCAGAACGTGGCGGTCCGGGCCAAAGAGACCGTCGCGATCTTCAGTCTGGAAATGTCAGCCCCTCAGCTCGTACAGCGGATGATTTGCGCTGAAGCCAATTTGGACGCTAGTGTGATGCGAACGGGTGACTTTAAAAGTGATGATGACTGGTCCAAGCTGACAATGGGTATAGCTGCTTTATCGGAGGCGGAGATCTATATTGACGATACTCCGGGGGTAACGGTTGCCGATATTCGCTCTAAATGCCGTCGTCTCAAGAAAGAGAAAGGGCTTGGAATGATCGTGATCGATTATCTTCAGCTCATTCACGGACGGGGCAAGCCTGGCGAGAACCGCCAGCAGGAGGTATCAGAAATTTCTCGTACCTTGAAGCAAATCGCGCGGGAGCTGGAAGTGCCGGTTATTGCACTGTCTCAGCTTAGCCGGGGTGTAGAGCAACGTCAGGACAAGCGCCCGATGATGTCTGACCTTCGGGAATCTGGTTCCATCGAGCAGGACGCGGATATCGTCGCTTTCTTATACCGTGATGATTACTATAATCAGGAGACAGAGAAAAAGAACATTATTGAGATTATTATCGCTAAGCAGCGGAACGGCCCTGTTGGTACCGTCGAGCTGGTCTTCCTGAAGAATTACAATAAATTTGCGAACTATGAGCGCGCGCATACTGATGCGTTTGCCGGATAAACAGTTCGCTACCCGGGTATAATACAATACGAATAGATAACATCTTCCATATTCCCGAACAATCCCACGGCTGTCCGTTTGATTGTTCGTTTTTTTATTTGACTTTGAAAAATGAGGCTGTTAAACTTGTATTGCTGCTCAGGGGCAGCGCTATTTGTGGTTGTTCGTAGGTAGTCGTAGAGACTGGGGCGAGCGGATTGATCGTTGCTGCTCCACTTATAAATTTATTAATTGGTGCGAGCATAGCACCAGGCGGGGGAATGTACATGTCAACGGTAGTCGTTGTTGGAACCCAATGGGGAGACGAAGGCAAAGGTAAAATCACGGATTATCTGGCGGAAAGCGCAGATGTGGTGGCCCGTTATCAAGGCGGTAACAATGCCGGTCACACGATCCTGATTGACGGTAAGAAGTACAAACTCAGCCTAATTCCGTCGGGTGTCTTCTATGAAGATAAGAAATGCGTCATCGGCAACGGGATGGTAGTTAACCCGGCTGCCTTACTGGAAGAAATTAATTATATCCATGAGAATGGCTTCAGCACGAAGAACTTGGTGATCAGTGACCGTGCTCATGTCATTATGCCATATCATTTGCTGCTTGATGCACTTGAAGAGGATCGTAAGGGTCCGAACAAGATCGGTACGACTCGTAAGGGAATCGGTCCGGCTTATATGGACAAGGCTGCGCGGAACGGGATCCGGATCGCGGATCTGATGGATGCTGAGGAGTTTGAGACGAAGCTTCGTCATTTGATGAAGGAGAAGAATCAAATCATTCAGCAGGTCTATGGAGCAGAGCCACTTGATGTAGAAGAGGTACTGAAGCAATATCTTGAATATGCTGAATTGGTTCGCCCTTATGTGATTGACACTTCTGTCGTGCTTAACGATGCTATCGATGCGCAGAAGAAGGTGCTGTTTGAAGGGGCACAAGGCGTTATGCTTGATATTGACCAAGGTACTTATCCGTACGTTACATCGTCCAATCCGTCCGCGGGTGGCGTATGTATCGGTTCTGGTGTAGGTCCTTCGCGGATTGACCAAGTCATCGGTGTAGCCAAATCTTATACGACTCGTGTAGGGGATGGTCCATTCCCTACCGAATTAAATGATGAGATTGGTGATACCATCCGTGAGACTGGTCATGAATACGGTACGGTTACAGGCCGTCCACGCCGTGTTGGCTGGTTCGATAGCGTGGTTGTGCGTCATGCTCGTCGCGTTAGCGGGTTGACGGGGCTGTCGCTGAACTCGATCGACGTCTTGACTGGGCTGAAGACGGTCAAGATCTGCACGGGCTACAAATACCGTGGAGAAGTCATCACGCATTATCCGGCTAGCTTGAAGATGCTGGCAGAGTGTGAAGCGATCTATGAAGAGCTTCCAGGTTGGTCTGAGGATATTTCCGAAGCGAAGACACTTGCTGATTTGCCGGAGAACGCCCGCAATTATGTACAGCGTGTATCTGAGCTGACGGGAATTCCGATTGCAATCTTCTCTGTTGGTCGCAACCGCAGCCAGACGAATCAAGTATTGCCGATTTACGAATAATTTGAATTAGAGTACACGAAGAATAGAAAGCCGCTTCAAGAGAGGATTAGCCGCTCTTGAAGCGGCTTTTTGGCTTAAATGAGGTTGAACTCCACATCTGTCGTCCATACTGTTGATAGAATGCCGGAAGATACATAGATCGATAGGCTGACTAGAAGGAGGAAATCGAATGAAGTGGATGTGGAGGCTGTTCAAGCTGTCCATTACAGCAATTGTCATTAGCTTGCTTACAGTAATGACGACAGGATATGTAGTCAATTCGTATATTCAGTCATTGCTGGGCAGTTATAATATACCGATCGCCGGGGAGTCGCCGACTTTGGGTGGTATGGTCAAAGGAATGCTAGGTTTCGGAGGCAAGACCGGGAATAAAGTGGCTGACAAGTCGGGGACGGAGGATGGGTTGCCCGATAAAACAGCGGATACAGGAGAATTGGGATCTCTTTCGGAGACGGGGAGTGATACTAGTTCAAGCGATGGTGCGGGTTCCGATACGAATGCGGTAGGTTCTGACGGAACAGTCGGAAATGATAAGCCTGCAGGGACCGGTCAAGAGGATGGGCAAGCACCAGAGGATTCGGTTGCGGCTATGGGGGGGATATCCTCTCAGGCTGGGCAGAATGCATCAGGACAGCAGGGTCAGGTACTGGTCACACCGGATGATCTGATAGCGAGGAAGGATGAGCT
>DASYFA010000088.1:0-3990 GCA_036498705.1 Paenibacillus sp. | reverse complement strand
ATCCGTTCATGATGATTACCGCTAAGAAAGGCCAGCTAGTTGTAGAGCGCGGCGGCGTCAAGGAGAAGAAACAGTCGCAAAAGCCTGTAGAGGAGCTACGCTCCATCCTAAGGGGATTTCGCAGCCCGATGCTTCCTGAATTGCCCCCATTCACCGGAGGAGCGATAGGTTTCTTCGGATATGATCTGCTGCAATATTATGAGAAGCTGCCGGAGCACCGGATTGATGATCTTAATATGAATGACCTGCAGTTCATGTTCTGCGATCAGATTATCGTATTCGATCACGTGAAGCAGCGTATTCTGCTGATTGCCAATGTGCATGTCAAGGATGGCGATCTCGAGGAAGATATCCGCAGGGCTTATCGTGAGGCAGAGCTTAAGCTTGATGAAGCAGCTGCTTTCCTACAAGAGGAGGATCCGGCCGAGAAGTTCAACCGCCAGCCGATTCCTTCGCAAGTAGAGCTCGGAGATGTGCGTTCCAATCTGACGAAGGAGCAGTTCATAGCGAACGTTGAGAAAGGTAGGGAGTATATTCGTGCAGGCGATATATTCCAGGTCGTATTATCACAGCGGTTCCACATAGAGACAGACGTTGATCCGCTTCATGTATATAGAGTGCTGAGGACGCTGAATCCCTCACCGTATATGTATTATCTCAAAATGGACGACGAGATTATTGTCGGTACTTCGCCTGAAGTGCTAGTGAAGGTGGAGGGAGATCGCGTTGAGACAAGACCGATTGCTGGTTCCAGACCGCGCGGCGCTACCACTGAAGAGGATCTGGCGCTTGAGGCCGAGCTACTGCAGGATGAGAAGGAACGGGCGGAGCATCTGATGTTAGTTGACTTGGGACGTAATGATCTCGGTAGAGTATCAGAATTCGGCAGTGTGAAATGTGATTCGTATATGAATATCGAACGCTATTCGCACATCATGCATATGGTCTCCAAGGTATCAGGTAAAATGCGGAGCGACAAAGATTTCTTCGATGCCTTTCTGTCCTGCATGCCAGCGGGAACCGTATCAGGTGCTCCGAAGTTGAGAGCGATGGAGATTATCGCCGAGCTGGAGCATCAAGCTAGGGGAACTTACGCCGGAGCGATCGGCTACCTTGGGTTTTCGGGGAACATGGACTCTTGCATAACAATCCGAACGATCGTATTCAAGAATGGCAAGGCTTATGTGCAAGCTGGGGGCGGGATCGTATGGGATTCCATACCGGAGAATGAATATCAGGAATCAGTCAATAAGGCGAAGGCTTTGTTAACGGCGATACGGATTGCTGAGCAGATGTTCCCGGTACCGGAGAAGGATGAAACGGTAATCAATCAGGATTATTTATATGAATATACGCCTGCGGGGCTAAGAAGGGAGTAGAGAATATGAACGGACAACAAATTGTGCAATCCGGGTTACAGCGAGTCATTGCCGGTCATCATTTGGCAAGACAAGAAGCGAAGGACGTTATGGAAGTCATTATGAGCGGTGAATCAACTCCGGCGCAAATTGGCGGTCTTCTGACGGCACTTAGAATTAAGGGTGAGACGATCGAGGAGATTACCGGATTTGCCGAGGCCATGCGCTTACAGGGGAACCGGATGTACACAGAGACAACTCGGCTGTTAGATACTTGCGGCACCGGTGGCTCTGGAATTCATAAATTCAATATTTCAACGACATCGGCGATTGTTGCCTCCTCGGTGTCTGTTCGGGTAGCTAAGCACGGCAACCGCTCTGCTTCTGGCCGTGCTGGCAGTGCGGATGTGTTAGAAGCGCTCGGAGTGAACATCCACCTGGATCCAGATCAGGCGAAGCGCTGCCTGGACCAGATCGGAATCTGCTTCCTATTCGCGCAGATTTATCATCCGTCTATGAAATACGCAGCAGGACCGCGCAAGGAACTGGGAGTACGGACCGTATTCAATATGCTCGGTCCGTTGACAAATCCTGCCGGTGCTGATCGGCAAGTGTTGGGAATATATGATGCCGACAAGACTCAGACGATTGCTAGCGTGCTTCGTGAGCTAGGTTCCAAGCGTGCGCTCGTCGTAACGAGTCAGGAAGGGCTTGATGAGATCAGTATCTCATCGCCAACCCGAATCTCCGAACTTAAGGAAGGAGAAGTGAAGACTTACGAGATCCAACCAGAGGATATCGGTTTAAAGAGTTATCCGCTTAGCGAGATGATGGGAGGAGATCCGGCTACGAACGCTGAGATCATCTCGCGCGTGCTTCAGGGTGAGAAGGGGGCTTATCGTGATGTGGTGCTGGCGAATGCCGGGGCTTGCATTTATGTGTCCGGTCTGGCTGATAGCATTCGTGAGGGAGTCGTCATTGCAGCCGAGTCGATCGATTCGGGAAAAGCTTCCAGTAAGTTGGAACAGCTTATTCATACAACGGAGGAATTTAGTTATGTATCTTGATAAAATCGTGGAGACGAAGAGACTAGAAGTTCAGAAGCTGACTGACCGATTAACACGAATGGAAGCAGAGCGGCAAATCGCTCTGCTTCCACCAACACGAGGCTTTCATGGAGCGCTCTCCGTAAGAAACAAACGGGAATTAGGGCTGATCGCCGAGGTGAAGAAGGCATCACCGTCCAAAGGGCTGATTCGTTCCGATTTCAATCCAGTGGAGATCGCGCGCAGCTATGAGTCTGCAGCAGCGGATTGTATTTCGGTCTTGACAGATGAGATATACTTCCAAGGAAGCGGCTCCTATTTGCAGCAAATCCGTGATCATGTTAAGCTTCCGCTGCTGCGTAAGGACTTCATCATCGATGAAATGCAGATTTATGAGGCAAGGCTCCTTGGCGCAGATGCGATTCTGTTGATTGCAGCGATCCTGGATGACGGGCAGCTTCGTAGTTTTATGCAGACGGCCGCTTATCTAGATCTGGACGTTCTACTTGAGGTTCATGATTGGAATGAAATGGAACGGGCTCTATCGCTTGGGAATGCACCACTGATCGGGATTAATAATCGTAACCTGCATACCTTTGAGACGCGGCTTGAGACTACGGCTGAATTGTCCTCGATGGTACCTGCAGAGGTGACATTAATCAGCGAGAGCGGAATTCGTACTCCTGAGGATGTTCGGTATTTGGCTCAGGCAGGTGCGAAGGGACTCCTCATTGGCGAGACTTTCATGAGACAGGCTCGTGTTGATCAAGCGGTGAATGAGTTGATGGGCGCTCTAGAGCAAGATGGGGTTCGAGCTGTTTTCGGAAAGGGCGTTCATGAAAATGAATGAAACTACAATAAAAATATGTGGACTTCAATCCGTTGAAGTGCTAAAATCGATGATACATTTATCCGTGGATTATGTTGGATTTGTCTTTGCCAAGAGTAAGCGGCAAGTGAGTGCGGCACAAGCTGCCGAGCTGACGGCACAGCTCAAGGAATGGAAGACATCTGAAATCCCAAAGAGCGTTGGCGTATTTGTAAATCCCGAATTAACGGAACTTTCAGATACTGTAAAGACAGCCGGGCTGGATGTCGTTCAACTGCATGGCAGTGAGAGTCCAGAGTTTTGCCTGGAGATACGGGAACGACTGGATGTTCAGGTGATCAAAGCCTTCTCCGTACAGGAGAGCGGGTCATTGAGCGGAGAACTGAAGATCGAAGATTATGCAGGTGCTATAGACGGCATTCTGCTGGACACATATGACCCGATTTATGGCGGTGGTTCGGGGATCTCTTTTGCCTGGGAGAGGGCTGTACCTTATCAAGCTTGGGCCAAGGCACAAGGCATTCCTTGCTGGATCGCTGGTGGACTTAATCCCGATAACGTAACTGAACTGATGAGGAAGATACAACCGGAAGGCGTAGATGTATCGAGTGGTGTAGAGATAAATGGAAGCAAGGATATAGATAAAATAACAGCATTCGTGGAGAGGGTGAAGGGAAAGATGGCACAAGTTCCTGATGAGAACGGGCGGTTCGGTCCATTTGGTGGCCGTTATGTCCCGGAGACGTTAATGAACGCG
>DASYFA010000087.1:0-9682 GCA_036498705.1 Paenibacillus sp. | reverse complement strand
GAGGCATCCCATTCATAGAAGCCGCGATCCTTGTATTGTTATTCATAACGACAACTATGGCTCTTCGATCCCAACTCCAGCGATTATCAAATATTTGTTTCATCGTCTTCGTATCCTCTTTGGTTAGCGGCTGCACATCAGCATGCCTGCTTCCAGCACGACGTTGCGCACGAAAGACTAAGCCCTTTTCCATATCTATAATAGCGAACTTACTTTTCTTCGGAAGCAGTTTGTTGACTTCACTCCAAGGGGGAATCGATCCATAATGACTTGCTCTCAAAGAGTTAACATGCGACTGCAATTTTTTCGTTGCTTTACGAGTCAGGAATAGACGTGATAAATCAGTTTCATTCCATAAGGCGCCGGATTTCTCCATTCGAAAATGGCTCGTCTTATCATGTCGTATGATCGTTATGTAGATATCGGTGAGTCCAATAGGTTGTTCTGCTTTTTGTTCTATACTACCCTTCAATAATTGAAGAGTTGCCACCTCTGTTAGAACCGTTTTGTGCTCATATGTTGCGGAAGGACTTACCCGTACACTGATGGTAATAGTATCTGAAGGCGTCTTGTTGTTAGCATAGCCCATCACAGGTCCAGAAGAAAAAATGGATAGAAGGAGGAGTAAAATAAGGGATCGGGTCACTAATGAGGTCATATGTTAAAGCCTCCAATAAGCTGATATCTGTATATAGCACATTCGAATGCCGCCATGATGATTTAAATGTCGTCTAATAGAGGTTGTTCAAAAAGTCCACTTTTGATCACGAAGTGAATCAGGAAGCTACTCGGCATCGAATCTTGAATTCAACCGGGCCTTCCGGTGCTCACGTACCCAAAACGTACGCTCCGCTCCTCATGCCCTAGTTTCATCCAACCTTCTCGGTGCTGAAAACTAGACTTTTTGAACTCACTTTAGCGAATCCTTATGTCTTCTGTAACGGGAATTCCCGGCAATCCTTACACTCATGCTGCTGTTTTCACCGGTACTCTGCTTCCAATACAAGAGTTGCACTGGATTATGGGCGCTCGGTCGATCACATGCATGATTTCAAAATTGCAGCTACAAGGCGGTAAATTCTTACTTCCTCCATAGGGGCTTTCAGCCAAGGCCCCATTCTCTGGCATGGTGTCTATAAGCATTCTTGTCCTTGATCATCGCTTTTAGAGGTTGTTCATAAACTTGCGCTTTTGTAAAAATACAAAAAAGCGCACTGTCCGCAAAGGGACGAGTACGTTCGTGGTTCCACCCAAGTTCAATCCGCTAACAACTCACTTTAGCGAATCCTTATGATTTCTGTAACGGGAATTCCCGGCAATCCTTACACTCATGCCGCTTCAATCCATTGATCGCAAGCATGATTTCAAAATCGCAGCTACAAGGCGGTAAATTCTTACTTCCTCCATAGGGGCTTTCAGCCAGGACCCCATTCTCTGACATGGTATCTATAAGCATTCTTGTCCTTGATTCAAGCTTTTGTGATACAACAATACTAAGCAAGTCAGCCGAAAATGTCAACAGCTACTTAGCCTATTTTCTCATAGCGAATAGTATACGTGGTATCATCAAATGGATTGAATTGAATATACACATACACTCCAAACTCGTTACCATCTTTTGTCCTAATCCACAGTTTGAACTTCTCTTCGACCTTGTTGGATGTCAAGTATGTCCGGCCTACATGCAAATAATCTATAATATCTGCCTGATAATGCCGCTGAGTCTCTTTGACAGCAATTGTTCCCCATTTGGCATATTCCGGAACTGCCGCACTCACTGGTGTAAAAAGAACAAACAACAAGGCGATCGAAGTAAACATAGTCCCTGTTAAGCTTACCATTGGTCTCAAACTAGCATCTCCCCTTTATCATTTATGATTCCTAGTTTTAGAGTGCCATAACTCATATAGCATTATTCCCACAAAAATGGACGTGCTGGAACGCCACAGCTTGTCGTAACGGACATCACGGACGCTTAGAAGTGTAATTTCGAACATTATGAAGTTTAACGGACACGGTTGCATCTCAAATTAATAAAACAGCCCATTTAGCGTAATTCAAAGCAGCTAAGCGTAGCTGATGTCCGTTAAACAATGAAAAAGGCTGTTCTTCGCTTTTAAGCGGCTGTGGTGTCCGATAAACGTGGTTTTCTATGTTGGATAAAAATTCTTATGAATAAAATGAACTTTTTCCGCCCCTGATGACTCTTATAAGTAGAGAGGTGAAGGCATGAATGTGGCTCGATTGGTGAAAAGAGCAAAAAAGAACAATAAAGAAGCATTAATGCAATTAATTATGGCAGAACGGGATGCCTATTACAGGCTTGCTCTCACCTATATGGGAAATGACCATGATGCTATGGATGCCATGGAAGATATGATCGTTACTGTATACGAGAAAATAGACCAGCTCAAAAAGGAAGAAGCCTTCTATAGCTGGAGCAAGACGATTCTGGCCAATTGCTGTAAAGGGTTGCTACATAAGCGAAATAAAGAGGTGCTGATAGACAATTGGGATAGAGATCATGCTCATAGGAACGAAAACGAACCGATTTATACGAAAGATGCTCAAAATACTTCCAAGGCAGATCCTTCTCCACTCCGTAGTCTTACTTTGGTGGGAGCGCGCGCCCCGATAGGTGATCTGGCTACAGCCGATGATCCTTACCGTCTCAGCGATCAGCAAATGGACATCAATACAATGCTGCTCAACTTAAATGAGCAACAGAAAGAAGCCATACAGTTAAAATATTTACATGATCTTGACTACCAGATGATCGCCGATATTACTCAGGTATCGATAGGTACTGTTAAATCTAGAATTTTTCAGGGATTGAAAAAGCTGAGAGAGCATTTCGGAGGTGATGTTAATGAATAACATAGAGAAGCAGCTTGCTGAAGAAAAGATGCGTATGGAGTCCATTACAGCACCAGAAGAATTAGAGACGAGATTAAGAAACGCGCTGAACGCCGCTCCGCCGAAAAGAAAAAAACGAATCTCCCCGATCTGGAAAGTCGCAGCAGTTGTCGTTCTGGTAATCGTGATCTGCGGGAATAACTATAATGCGTTTGCCTATTATGGCAAGCAGCTATTTGGATTCGACGAGCTGATGGAGAATAATCTGAAACAGCTCAATGACAAAGGCATGGGACAAATCATTGAGAAGAAGACTACGCTGATGGACGGCACGGAGTTTATGATCGATGGCATAATGACAGACGCTACCCAACTGATCATGTATTACACCTTGTCCAATCCGAACGGATTTGATCAGAAGGACGATCCGATCAGACTATATCGAATCAGCGGCTTCTGGACCAACTCCTTTGCAGCAAGCGGAACATCGATCATGAATGAGAAGCATACAGAGATTAAGGGTACGATGACCTTCGACAGTGTGAGTCCATTCGCCAAGAAACTAACTTTGCATTATAGTGAGCCGGTTTCTAAAAATGGCCAATTTGCGGACGGAACGATTACTTTTCCATACAATCCGAATCAAGCGCTTCAGACACAACTCAGGCAATCAATCAACAAAACGCTTAAAGTCGATAAAGGCTCGCTAACATTCCAGTCGATTACCTCTACGCCTACGCAAACCGTTATCAAAGGGACGATGCGGGTAGACAATTATGATCGAGCCCGTAACGCACTAGACGGCATCGAATTAAGAGCCGGCGGAATTGAAGTCCCGATCAAAGGCAGCGGTGCTCGATCTTCATATGGTGGTAGAATCATATTTGATATTCGCTATGATGCATTGCCGGAACAAGTGAAAACCTTGGAACTGGTGATGAACCGATTTGTTGGGTATCAATCTCTAGACAGTAAGCTGTCTCTAGAAACGATAACCGATGAACCGTTCAAACTGGACGGCAAGGACTTGTGGATTAAGGATGTATCCGTCACCGCTGAGAATGTCGAGATTACAATCGCCACAGAAGACGACGTAATGCTGGATGGAGTATCTATAGAATCGCAGGGCGAAAATACGTCCTTGCGGACGACGGTCAGGCAGGATCTTATCAAGCAAAGGGATGGCGCAATCTTGAAGGAACGCACCCTGCTCTTTGATACGAAGAATATGCCCGAATACCTGTTAATCAAGGGAATGCACTACATGAAGACCTACAATAAAGTGATAAATATCCCCGTGAAATAAAAATATATAGCCAATTAAATAGTAGAGCGAGCCGATGAATCGGCCCGCTCTTTTTGTATCCCTTAATTCAGCCTAACCAGGAAATACAGCCCGCTCTCCCCTCTTCTCTCGATCCCATAGCTCCTGAAAATATGGACTATGTTGAAGCAAGTATTCGAAGGTGCCATCATCTACAACGGCACCGTCCCTTACTAGCAGAATCCGGTCAACATATCTTACAAAATCAAGCCGATGGGCAATAACAAGCAATGTCTTCTCCTTGAACACGTCCAAAATTGTATCCATAATCTTATGCTCAGTAATATTATCGAGAGCCGACACTGGCTCATCAAGAATGACTATTTCTCTTTGCTGGGCCATAATTCTGGCAAAAGCGAGACGCTGTCTCTCTCCACCGGATAGCTTAATTCCTTTTTCACCAACCATTGTATCAAGCTGCTCCGGAAGACTGAGCACCTTGTCTTTCAGAAACACCTTATCCAGTAACCCATAAATCTGATCATCAGACATATCCTGATCGAATACGATATTGCCGCGGATCGTCGTATCAAAGATCGGTGCATCCTGCGGAATGTACGATACATGATCATATAAGCTGTTCAGCTTGATCCGGTCGATGTCCAGGCCGTCAACGAGTATGCTGCCCGACTTCTTCTTCAGCAGTCCCAGCATTAATTTGACGAGCGTAGATTTGCCGCTGCCGCTTAAACCGACGATCGCGACGGAAGTGCCTTGCCGTATAGTAAACGTAACATGATCCAGCAACCTCGTATTCCCATAATCGAAAGACACATCCTTGAATTCGATCTGCTTAGATAGCATCCCCACTTCCACACCGCGATTTAAATTAGCATCTTCCGGCGCATTTATGAACTGCTCGAGGCGTGTATACGCCACCAGATTCAGTTTGTAATCCACATAAATCACGTTAAATATCGCAACCGGTGTATACACCTGATCAATGAACATGATCAATGCGACAATTACCCCGATGGAAGTACTGCCGGCCAAAATTTGCTTAAATCCATATACTAGCACAGCTATTTTCAGTAGATTGACGATAATTGCGAATATAGTAAAAAACGCCTCATGGATCATCCTGATCCGGCAGTTCTTAGCGACGATATCCCCAGCCGTAGCTGTCAATCGCTCGATTTCCTTGTCATAGCGCTTATTCAACCGAAATACGACCAGTTCCATAAACCCACGGACCGAATACTTAGCCATCTTCTCCTGGCTCTCCAGTAGCGAGGACTTAATCCGGTACAGCATTCGCAGCAATAAATTAGTCACCAGGAAGATGACGATATAGCCCACGGCGATAACCAGCATTATTTTCACATTATAAAAACTAATGAACAGCAAGCTGAATAAGATCGTCGGTAGTAGATGATGAAATATTTCCAGGTAAAAAGAATAAATAATGCTGCTCCCGGCGGAGGCGCCGTTCTCGATTACCTTAATCATTTGCCCGGTTCCAATATTCTGATAGGCGGCGTAATCCATTTTCGACACCTTCGTAAGCGCCATAATCTTCAACTTCTCAAACAGGCTGTTAGACAAATACACCTGCGGATATTCGATCAGATAATTCAAGGCAGTGACACTTAGTAAAATGCAGCCGTACAGTAAAATTAACCGCAGTATTTCATCCAGACTATGGAATAGAACCGTTTGGTCGATCAGTTCTTGAAATAATCGGATGCCATAGGCGTTCAGAAATTGGACTAGACACCCCATCATGATATATATCAATATCGTCGGTTTAAATAGAGTAAAACACTTCTTTAACAACTTAGCCTACCTCCAATGAGTCCAAAAAAGCCAAGGAAACCGGCTACAGCAAAACAGGCGGGTAAGGGATGTCTGCTGACATCCCTTCATCCGTTCCATTCACTATAGCCATGGTGTCCTTGGCTTATTTTTAAGAGTAATAACAATCCCAGACACCGTTCAAAGTTTCTAGTCTTCATTAGATCAAAAGGGCATAGAACCCCCCTTGATAGCTGGTACGCGTGTTACCCAGCCCGAAAACTAGTTACTTCGAACGATACGGATTGCCATCCTCTTCACCTCATGTTTGTAGATTAAGCTTATTATATCTGTTCCTATCTTACTAATCCATATCCTTTAGCTTAATCTCAGTACTTGAGCCTCATATGGGCGAAGTTCCATCTGCTCAAGCCGCGTTCCCTCCGGCAATTCATAGTTGCCGGTCAGCCGCTCGTAAGAACGGTATGTCACCGATTTAGGTAGCTCAAATGTTACTGGATCAGCGAAGAAGTTAAGAATCACCAGCAAACGTTCATCGCCCAAAGTGCGAGTGTATGCATAAATATGCTTATGATCTTCTAGCAGTAGCTCATATTTGCCGTAGACAAGTACTTCATGCTGCTTACGCAACTCGATCAGGCGACGATAGTAATGGAAAATAGAATCCGGGTCGGCCACAGCCTCCTCGGCATTGATCTGTTTATAATTCGGATTGACGACAAGCCAAGGTGTCCCGGTAGTAAAGCCGCCATGCTCTGTTGTATCCCATTGCATCGGCGTACGGGCATTATCGCGTCCCTTACTGTAGATGGAAGCCATAATATCTTCAACCGAGCGGCCGGCTTCGCGATGTTCATTGAACATATTATGCGTCTCGATATCCTGATACTCTTCAATCGTAGCGAACTTCACATTGGTCATGCCGAGCTCTTCACCCTGATAAATGAACGGTGTGCCCTGCATCGTATGAAGCAGCGTACCGAGCATTTTAGCTGATTCTTTGCGGTATTTAGCGTCATCGCCGAAGCGGGACACCATCCGCGGCTGGTCATGATTATTCAGGAACAGGCTGTTCCAGCCCTTCCCTTCAAGGTCAGTTTGCCACTTGCTCATAATGCGCTTGAAGTCGAGCAGCTTCCACGGCGTTACAAACCATTTGCCACCTGGGCCTGAGTCAATATCCATCGATTCGAACTGGAACACCATGCTCAGCTCGCCCCGCTCCTCACCTACATAAAGCGCCGCTTCCTCCGGCGATACTCCCGGCGTCTCGCCAACGGTCATCACATCATATTTCGACAGTACTTCCTGATTCATCTCCTGCAAGAATTCATGGATACGCGGACCGTTCATGAAGTATTTGCCGCCGTCCTTATACTTGCCTTCTCCTTCACCATCCGGTAGACCTTCGACTTTGCTGATCATATTGATGACATCCATCCGGAAGCCATCGATACCTTTATCCAACCACCAGGTCATCACATCATACACTTCACGGCGTACCTTCTCATTCTCCCAGTTCAAATCCGGCTGCTTCTTCGAGAAGAGGTGCAGATAATACTGATCTGTCGCCTCATCATACTTCCAGGCTGAACCGCTGAAGATGGAGGACCAGTTGTTCGGCTCCTTGCCGTCCTTGCCATCACGCCAAATATAATAATCACGGTAAGGATTATCCTTGGATTTACGGGACTCAACGAACCAGGCATGCTCATCCGAGGTATGGTTCACGACCAAATCCATAATCAGCTTCATTCCGCGGCTATGCAGGCCATCAAGCAGACGCTCCCAATCTTCAATCGTACCGAACTCATCCATAATTCCCCGATAGTTGCTAATGTCATAGCCGTTATCGTCGTTCGGCGACTCGTAGACCGGACATAACCAGATTACATCTACTCCCAGCTTCTGCAAATAATCCAGTCTTGAAATAATCCCCGGAATATCGCCGATCCCATCCCCGTTGCTGTCCTGGAAACTGCGCGGATATATCTGATATACAACGCTTTCCTTCCACCATGTCTTCTTCATGAATGAAAACTCCTATCCATTGATTTATCTATATTCATGATGCTTATGACTTTACAGCGCCTTGAGTGATTCCGTTAATAATCCACTTCTGTGCGAAGATATATACGATCACCATCGGTGCTAGTGCTAGCAGGTAAGAAGCAAAGGCCAGGTTGAAATCCGTGCTGAATTGGCCTTGGAATACATACTGTACCAGAGGAAGTGTATACGATTCCGGCTTGCTCAAAATAATGAGCGGCAGCATGAAGTCATTCCATGTCGACAGACAGCTCAGAATGGCGACTGTCGCATTAATCGGCGCGAGCAGCGGGAAAATAATCCGCCAGAAGGTTCCGTACGTTGTTGCTCCGTCTACCGTTGCTGCTTCTTCCAGCTCTAGCGGGATAGAACGGATATAACCAACATAGACAAAAATGTTAAAGGCAAGTCCATAGACGATATACAGAATGATCAAGCCAGGAATGTTGTTCATTTTCAGATCAGTCGTCAGCTTCACAACTGGCAGCATAATGATCTGGAACGGAATGAACATCGCGCTAATGAAGTAGAAATACAAGCCTTTGAAGAACTTATGGTTCATATTACGCGCTACGGCATACGACACTAGCGAGTTGGTCAAGAGTACAAAGCTCACCGAGAAGAGCGTAATGACGAAGCTGTTCTTAAACGCCGAGAAGAAATCCGTCGCTTCGATCGCACGGGTAAAGTTGTCGAAGTGCAGTCCCGTCGGTAGAGCGAAGATCGATCGAGCCATCTCTTCTGGATTTTTCAATGCAATAGATACGGTCATATACAGCGGAAATAGAATAACGAGCGAACCGAGGGTAATCAGGGCTGTTATGAGCCAATTGGTGGAGTTTCTGGTTTTCATTAGGCATCCAACTCCCTCTTCTGTAAAAAGTTAAGCTGCACGACAGAGATGATTACGATCACAATGAAGTAAATGACCGCGTTCGCTGATTGATAAGCGAATTCTCCGCCCTGGAAGCCGCCTTGATAGATTAGCATGGCGATCGATTGCGTCGAACGTCCAGGACCGCCGCCGGTAAGAGCTACGATCTGGTCAAATACCATGAGTGAGTTCTTCATCGCTAGTACCATGTTAATCGTAAAGAACGAAGCCAGCATTGGAAAAGTCATCGACCAGAATGTGCTCCAAGGACCTGCACCATCAATATCCGCCGCTTCGTAAATATCACGTGGAATGGTCTGCAGACCAGCCAGGTACAAAATCGTATTAAAGGCGATACCTTGCCATACCGCTACGATGACGATACCAATCCAAGCCCACTTTTCACTGCCAAGAATGTTGATCGCCAGCATCTCGCTGCCGAGCTTCTCGCCGATCATCGGAACAGCATTAGCAAAGATATAGTTAAAGATATAGCCGACAATTAATACGCCGAGAACGTTAGGTAGGAAGTAAATACCCCGGAAGAAATTGCGGAATTTAATGCGCGAATTCAGCCCCAAGGCAATAAGCAAGCTGATGACATTAATAAATATAGTAACGACGATCGCGTATTTGAAAGTAAACAGATAAGCGTTCAGAACATTACTATCTGTGAATAAGGATGCAAAGTTCTTAAAGCCTACAAAATCATAGCTGTCGCTAAATCCCTCATAGTTCGTGAACGAATAGAATATCCCTTGCAACGTTGGAAATGTAAGAAATAGGAAAAACAGGAGCAAGTCCGGTATCGTCATAGTAAATAA
>DASYFA010000086.1:0-4394 GCA_036498705.1 Paenibacillus sp. | reverse complement strand
CATAGGAAATGATGAGGAAGAACCTTTGAGTAAAGATCAATGCCGGAAAAACGTAGAATAGGACTAGCAAAGTGTCCGTAGACCGTAGGTTGACGCATATAGGCAGGTAGATCATATGAAAAAGGGGGATCAATCTTGTTGAGTGAATTCCAGGATACATTACTTGAGTCCGTCAAAGCATTTCAATCGACTCAGCTTGTAATGAACAAGTATGAAAATGTACTCCAGCATTTGGATAGCGGAATTATGCTGTTCGATAGTGAGGGAGTGCTGACTTTTATTAATGTGCAGATGGCTAAACTCCTTGAAACCCCGCGTCATGCATTGATCGGATGCAATTTGATGCAAATACTGCTTCATCCACACCTGAACCAATTCAAGAAGAGAAAGATCTTACGTATTTATCGCGAGACGATTTTTTATCGTAGGAAGAATCATGAGGTCGTTGATGAATATGGGCGTCATTGGTTAATCACAGTGAAATATGGAGACCAGATGGATGGAGATTTCCTGCTCAGTGTGAAGGATGTATCGGAGTTCAAGCAAATTGAGCAAACGGCGTATCAAAATGATAAGCTGGCCATGCTTGGTAAGATATCGGCGGCTATTGCCCATGAGATCCGTAATCCGCTGACGACCATCCGCGGCTTCATTCAGCTGCTCCGTCCTCATCTTGTCCAATTGGGTAAGGATGAATATGCCCGGATTATTCTGGCCGAAATTGATCGTGCCAATGATATTATTTTTGAATTTCTCAACTCTTCCAAGCCTACTGCCCCGCAAATGGTCGTTGTTAGTGTCTATTCCTTATTAAAAGAAGTTGTGCTTCTGACTGAAAGTGAGGGGCATATGAAAGGCTGTGAAATCAATCTGCTCCTGCGTGAGGATGTAAACATGAATGTGTCTATTGACGTCAAGCAGATTAAGCAGGTTCTATTAAATATTATTAAAAATGCGCTTGATGCGATTGAAGAGGTAAATAGCGATCGCTCCGGGGTTATTAATATTACAGCAAAACCCGAGGGGAAATATGTGAATATATCTATCCAGGACAACGGGAACGGTATCGACAAGACTCTGCTGGCCCATCTCTTTGATCCATTCTTTACGACGAAGGAAAAGGGGACAGGACTTGGCTTATCGGTTAGTTATCGGATCGTTAGAAATCATAAGGGAACGATTTCCGTCGATAGTATCAAAGGGGCAGGAACGATCTTTGAAATCTGGCTCCCTATGGTATAGATTTGTTCAAGACGAAATAAGGGAACCCCATCATAATAATGATGGGGTTCCCTTATTTTCAGGACTCACGAGCGGGAAGAAGCAGACGTCTGATTGACATCCCCGCAGGCTGCACAGGAATTACGCTGTGAGCAGCCGGCGCAGGCCCCTTTTTTACTCTTTTTGAATCCACGATAGAGTGCAAATAATGCAAATCCGAAGACCACGCCAATGATGAGAATATCGGCCATCGTTATCACATTCCTTTCCTTTACATTGATACCATATGGTTCTTACACAAACCCAAGCAATTTACCGCCCTGATAGATAATGAATGACACGATGTAGGCTAACGTTAGGCAGTAGAAGACAGAGAATGCTGTCCATTTCCATGAGTCCGTCTCCTTGCGGAGAATACCTACGGTAGCCAGACAAGGCGTATATAATAGTACAAATACCATGAAGCTGTATGCCTGCAGCGGCGTAAAGGCCAGCGCGATCTGACCTTGTAGTCCGGCCATATCAGGTACATGATAGATGATATTCATCGTCGATACGACGACCTCTTTGGCCATGAAGCCAGTGAGGAGGGCCGCTCCTGATTGCCATGTTCCAAAACCAAGCGGATGAAGAATGGTAGCGAACAACCCGCCGATATAAGCGAGGAAGCTATCATCCATAGTTTCCGCGACTCCTCCAGGCCCTACATAGGATAGCAGCCAGATTAATACGGAGCCGCCAAGAATGAAGGTCCCTGCCTTTCGCAGGAAGCCTTTACCTTTCTCCCAAGTGCTACGGAACAAGGTAGTGGACTGCGGCATACGGTATGGTGGCAGTTCGACCATGAAGAAGGACTTCGAATCTTTGAACATAAACAGCGAGAACAGCTTAGCTAGTAAAAGCGCCAGTACAATTCCAAGAATATACAAAGAGAACACGATGAGCGCTTGTCCCCGGGCAAAGAATATACCTGCGAACAAGGCATAGACGGGTAGACGGGCCGAGCAGGACATCAGCGGAACCAGCAGCATCGTCAGCATTCGCTCTTTCCGTTGTTCAATGCTGCGCGATGCCATGATGGCAGGGACGTTGCAGCCAAAGCCAATAATGAACGGGATCAGCGCCTTGCCGTTAAGCCCCGCCAGTTCCATGATCTTATCCATCATAACTGTGATCCGTGCCATATAGCCAGAATCCTCGATGAAGGAAATAATCAGGAACATGATGAAAATCTGCGGGATGAATACTAGCACACCGCCAACTCCGCCGATAATTCCATCGATTAGCAGTGCGCGCGTAAATTCAGAGGCGCCTACAGCTACAAGTCCGTTCTCCACCCACGTACTGACTGGTCCAGACATGAAGGATTCCAGCAGATCTGACAATGGATTACCTAGCCAATCAAAGGTCAGTTTGAACGTAAACAGCATAAATATGAGGAATATTGGAATTCCCCAAATCGGGTGGGTCATAATAGAATCTATTTTTTCGGTTAGTGTATTAGGCTTGCGATGGGTAGCATCGACAGTTTTTGCACAGATTTCTTGAATATGCTTCGTTCTTACTGAGCGAATATACTCTTGCAGTGTTGATGGGTTACCTGCCTTATGCAGTCTTTGTTCAGCCAAATCGCAAATGGATTCTACCTTAGCCATCTGCTCATTTCCTAGATTAAGCGAATGGATAACGGCATCATTACGCTCCAGCAACTGAAGGGCGATGAAACGTTCCGATGGAATATGGTCAGGTATTACAGAATTTAATTCCCGGGAAATGTTGCTGATTGCCGCCTCGACGGCGCTTCCGTAATCGATGCGAAAATCCGACGCTTTCACTGAAGAGTTGCTAATTAGATGAAGCAAATCGTCGGCGCCTTTTCCCGTGCGGGCTACAAGAGGGAGCACCGGTACTCCGATACTCTCTGCCAAGGCTTCCAAGTTAATATGAAGGCCATTTGATTGAGCAACATCAATCATATTAAGGCCAATCACCATCGGCTTCCCATATTCTAGAAGTTGGAAAGTTAAATAAAGATTTCGCTCAAGTTGAGAAGCATCGACGATATTGATCAATAGGTCAGGAGAATCGGTTACTAAATATTCAGCGGCGACACCTTCATCCCGCGATAATGGATGCAATGTGTAGATGCCGGGCAGGTCGGTTAGATCTCCGCTCTTGTTCTTGAGATGTCCAATCTTCTTCTCAACGGTTACTCCTGACCAGTTACCTACATATTCGTAAGAACTGGTTAGTGTATTGAAGAGCGAGGTTTTCCCTGTATTAGGATTACCTATTAAAGCTGCATTGATCATGAGACAGCCACCGAGATTTGTGCTGCTTCTTTCTGACGAATTCCGAATAACTGTCCGCTGCATTCCAGCATTAACGGACCACCGCAGGGGCAGTATCGCTTAATTGTGATATTTGAGCCAACGCAGATGCCGAGATCAGCAAGACGACGTTTTAGAATGGGATCAATGGATCCGAATTGACGTATCTCTACGGAGGTTCCCGGTCTCAGACCGAGAAGACAGTTTTGGCAGTCAGACATGGTAGATCGCCCCTTATTATAATGAAAGGATTAGAATTAGAATGGGTAAGTTATACTTTAATCAAAACGATATCGGAGTACTACAATTAAAAATATCTATAATAAATAATTGATATTAAATGATAATATTTATTAGTTAATAATCTGATATTGATAATCACTCTCATTTGTTATAAATAATATAGCAAACTGCAAACTGACCAACTGTGATCTGGATCACAGCATTTAATTCTTTCGCTTTACATTTTCAATTATCTTCAAGTAAGATGGATAATAAAAAACAAACGAGTGAAAGGGATAGGAAGATGAAAGTGAACCAATGTAAGATTGTCGATTGTACTATCCGTGACGGTGGGTTAGTAAATAACTGGGATTTCAGTGTGGATTTCGTGCAAAAATTGTATGCCGGTCTGAATGAAGCAGGCGTGGATTATATGGAAATTGGATATAAAAACTCTCCGAAGCTGCTTAAGGGAGCAGATGAGGCGGGGCCATGGCGCTTCCTAGACGACGATTTCCTTCGCAAGGTGATCCCGCAGAAAGGAAACACTAAGCTGTCTGCACTAGTTGATATCGGGCGGGTAGATGAGAATGATGTTTTACCCCGTAGCGAGAGTATGCT
>DASYFA010000085.1:0-2902 GCA_036498705.1 Paenibacillus sp. | reverse complement strand
GTTTTTGATTTCAAGAAGAGCAACTTCCTTCTGTGCTTCTAATTTTGCTATTTCCAGCCTTGTTGTTTGATTTTCATTATAAGCCTCACTCAAAACATTAAAAAACCTTAACACATCCGGTGCAGGAATAATATCAGATATCCCCTCTAATGTAGTAGCAGCTTTTTTGATTTGCTTATTTTTCAAATACTTTGTGATCATGTTGGTCCCCCAATTATATTTTTCTTAAAAAACTGGACTATCGATCAAAACAGCAAATTCCGATGCAACCCCACCAATATGAGCAATCTTTTGCAGGTCATTCTCTGAATAATAATTACGGCGAAATAAGTTTTTCCGAGTCCAACGTAGAAGATTTGACAAAATCACCCATTTGTTCAGTTCCCGCAGTGTACGTTTCAATTGAAGTTCAAAAACGGTTTGTGCTTTATTAATGGAAATGATAAGCTCATCCGAACGCTCCTCTATGAGCTCCATCTTTAAAATATTCGCTTCCATTTGATCTATGTAACTGATGACTTTGTTCATTTCTACTTCAATTTCTTTGATTTTCTTATTAGCGTTTAGATGGTTAAACACGCCGAAAATTGCAAGGGCTGGAATAGCAACAATCCCTCCTATAACAGCTGTCCCTGCAGCGAACCCACCTCCACCTGCTGCTATAGCTCCACCACCGAACCAAGCCATGGTAGCATTTACTGCTGCTGCGCCCGACAAACCCGAAATAGCTGCACCTGTTGATGCTGTTCCAAAGGTAGATACAAGTGCCCAAGTCCCCAATGCCGTGCCAACTCCCGCTGAGAGTCCTTTGGTAGCTGACATAGCCATCTGTCCAGCAGAAATCGTTGCTTCTATACGCTCAAAGTTGACTGTTTCATAATTCCCTCCGACGTCTTGAAACATAAAATCCCTGTCTTTACCCTTAAGGTTTTTAGAAACCTTAGTGATTTTCTGCAGACTCTTAACAGCTCTCATCTTCACTTTAATGACTTGCTCTAAAATTTTGTTAACTTCTACACGTTTGGCTTCCATGTTATGATATAGAGTCTCATAATGCTCTTTTAAATCTTCAAATTCTTCTACCTTCCGCTCGATTCGCCCATGTGCGCCAAAGGTAACCAGGTTTTTAAACAAACCCATTCTCTCTTCCTCCTGAACTGTCAGATGCAAGTGCCCATTATGATTTAATACCTATATTCTTACAATAATAAGCGTGACAATATATTCACTATCATAGTACTTATATACTATTTTTCATTCTATCAGTATAACAAGCATCCCATCATATTCCAATAAGATAATATAGCAGAATGATCGTGATAAATTTTTGGAAAAGGCAAAAAAACAGGCGCCCGTCATCCGGTACGCCTGCTTTCTTCATTTCTTCTTATAAAACTCATGATACAGCTTCATGAGCGCTCTTTTCTCAATCCGTGACACATAGCTGCGGCTAATTCCAAGCTCTCTGGCGATTTCACGCTGAGTCCGCTCCTCGCCTCCGTGCTCAAGGCCGAACCTTCCTTTGATAACTTCCTGTTCCCTGGAATCCAATATATCAAGATTCTGATAAATTTTGCTCTTCTCCATCTTAAGCTGAACCCGGTCGATCACGTCATCCTCTTCTGTTCCAAGGATATCTATAAGGGTGATTTCGTTTCCTTCCTTGTCAGTTCCAATCGGATCGTGCAGGGACACGTCTTTGCGGGTCTTCTTCAAGGATCGTAAGTGCATCAAGATTTCGTTCTCAATACAACGCGCTGCGAAAGTAGCCAGCTTCGTACCTTTATTCGGCCGGAAGCTCTCGATCGCCTTGATGAGTCCAATCGTTCCAATCGAGATCAGGTCCTCCAGGTCCTCACCTGTGTTATCGAATTTCTTCACGATATGTGCCACAAGCCGCAGATTATGCTCAATCAGCAAATTGCGAGATATCGCATCGCCTTCAGCCATCCGCTGAAGGTGCTTCGTTTCCTCTTCTTCCGTCAGCGGCTGAGGAAAGGCGTTGTTTTTCACATACGAGACTAGCAAGGTCAACTGTTTAATGAACAGCGCAATTGCAGATACCAACTCCATGAACAGCACCTCCACGTCGATTAGCTGAAGAGGCATGCACATCTTAGTACACCGCTTCAGCACACAATGAAGTTCAGTTGTACATTGTATGTGGGCAGCGGCCCAGATGTGCCTGTTCATGAAATTGAATCTGGATAATAAATATGTGACATGCAACGTTCAAGGGGGAAGAACTCTTAAAGTTTTGCAAGTACCCTACCGACTTCTCTGCCTGTAAAAAGGCAGCCGCCGAGAAACGTTCCTTCCAGTGCACGGTAACCGTGAACCCCTCCGCCACCAAATCCAGCTACTTCTCCGACCGCATAGAGTCCAGGAACCGGACTGCCTAATGAATTTAGCACTCGTCCAGATAAATCCGTTTGCAGTCCTCCAAGCGTTTTCCGACTAACGATACGCAATCGTACCGCAATCAGCGGACCATTGTGAGGGTCGAGAAATTTGTGAGGTGCTGCTACCCTGATGAGCCGATCACCTATGTAGTTCCTTGCCCCCCGAAGCGCTGTGATTTGTAGATCTTTAGTGAACTTATTATCCATCTCACGGTCTCTGGCAATCAGTTGTCGCTCGAGCTCTGCAAGCCTTATTAAATTATCGGTTGTTAGTTTATTCATCCCGGCTACGAGTTCCAGCAGTGTATGTGCTATCACGAAATCTTCCCCATGATCCAGAAAAGCTTGCACCGGAGCTTGAATACCACCGAGGGCTCTGGATAAGACCATACGAATGCTTTTGCCAGTTAGATCGGGATTTTGTTCGGATCCAGAAAGGGCAAATTCTTTTTCAATCACCTTTTTAGTTAAAATAAACCACGAATAATCATACCCGGTAT
>DASYFA010000084.1:0-9399 GCA_036498705.1 Paenibacillus sp. | reverse complement strand
CTTGGCTCGATCGTAACAATCATTGCAAATATTCTGGCCTCCGTGCTGGCTGGAATCTTGTTTGTACATATTATTGAGACGACTATGGAAAAGGAGAAGCTGCGCGAACAGGTCATACATTTATCGAGAAAATATTTCCGTGAGGCTGAGACTCTGCAGCAAATGATGGATGCTGCTCCGCTGAGCATCACTTTGCTGGATCAAAAAGGGAGAATTGTGTCGGTCAACGATACATTTATGCAATTTTATCGTCTGAACTGTCCCAACGGGACCCGCAAGGACATCATCCGAAAGGAATTAGAGAAGGTGTTGCAGGGCCTCGATTACGAAATTGTTGCTTCCCGAAGAGAGCAGACGGTAGAGGGGAATGTCAAGACGTCACAAATATTGCAGAGCGCCGATCGGGTCTTCTATGCGACCACTTCTCCGATTACGAAGATGCATACGAATGAGAATATCGGATCCGTCATTATCATACAGGATATTACCGAGCTGGAGGCACTGCGGATGGAATTGAATCATGTAGAGCGCTTGGGTCTGGTTGGGCAGATGGCAGCGAGTATTACACATGAAATCAGAAATCCGATGGCCGTCGTCCGCGGTTTTCTGCAATTGATGCGGGAGAAGAGCCCTGCTTCGCTAGAGCATTATTATCGCATCGTTATGGAGGAACTTGATCGGGCTAATGGAATCATTAATGATTTCCTGTCGCTTGCCCAGAATCGGGTTGTTAAGATGGAGCTGTATAGATTACATGAGATCATCTCGGAGTTAACTCCGCTCCTATGGGCGGATGCCAACCTACGTGGACAGAGCATTGAGGTACGCCTCGATGAGAACGCACCGCTGCTTATGCTCAATCATAAAGAGATCAAGCAACTCGTTCTCAATCTTGGACGAAATGCGATGGAGGCCATGGGTGAGAAGGGCAACCTAATTTTAGAGATGAAAAGACAATCGGACGGCGTTGAACTGTACGTTACTGATACAGGTCCAGGAATTCCGCTGGCTCAGAAGGAGAGACTGTTCGAGCCGTTCTTTACGACGAAGAGTAAGGGGACCGGCCTGGGGCTGTCGCTATGTCTAAGTATTATGGAGCGGCATGGCGGTAGAATCAACGTTGAATCGGAAGAAGGGTTAGGAACGACATTCATCGTGTTCTTCCCATTTGCTTCCGAACGGGTTGAAGTCTAGGCATTGCGTCGAGCTGTTGCTTTCCTGAGGGTGAAATGTATAATTAATTATAGTTTGAAGTGATATAAATCATATTTGCAGCACAATAGGATATAAGGAGTGAAGATTATGTCAATGTCATATGATCAATATATGAGAGAAATGATTCAACCGATGCGAGATGAGCTGACAACTTTGGGGATTACGGAGCTTAGAACTCCTGAGGAAGTAGAGACAGCATTGCCGACAGCCAAAGGTACTGCACTGGTTGTAGTTAACTCGGTGTGCGGTTGTGCAGCCGGACAATGCCGTCCAGGTGTGGCTCAGGCTCTGCAGAATGAGTCGGTTCCAGATCAGCTGTTCACCGTATTTGCCGGCCAAGATAAAGAAGCAACAGCTAAAGCGCGTGAATACTTTGCGCCTTACGCTCCGTCATCACCATCGATCGCTTTGATGAAAGATGGGGAACTCGTACATTTTATCGAGCGTCATCAGATTGAGGATCGTTCCGCAACTGAGATCGCTGCTGATTTGACGAGCGCATTCGACCGTTTTTGCAAATAAGTAAGCAGCGATAGCAAAGCTTCAATCCGCCCCTTGGTCCGGTAACCCGGTACTGTGAAGGGGCGGATTTTTACATATTCTAGTAGGATGTAGGCTGAACAGGGATGTAAATATCCATCACTATATCTGTATCGCCCCAGCAGCGTTCGTCATACCATTCGAAATCGGGTGAACACGCTTGTTCATATCCGGAAGAAGGGATCCAATCACGGAATATGACACCCCATGTCTCTTGGATGGCTAGGCTGAATCGTTCGTTATCCGCTGGAGGTGTAGTGAAGATAGCATAGGTCGCTTCCGGGATTAAAAACTCGGCCATTCCTTCTGGTACGGCAGTTTCGTTATCTACTTCAAAGCCGATAATATAACGGAAAGAACCGTCTTCATCAACGGGTGTGCATACGCCAAGCTCAACTTCAGGACGTTTTTTGCCAGGGACAAGGTCTCTCCATTGCTCGTGCATGTATTTCTGCCAGAATTCGGGGATTTCCTTGTGGTTCTGGCCGTTATCTGTCGTCGTGGTCAGTGAGAAGCCGATAATTCTCATGGCAGGCAAGGTCTCAATACGGTGTTGCATACGATAATCACTCCAATTCAATGTAATGGATTCGTCTGACATCAGCAGGGGCGCCGCTCTTGGAACGATGAACGGGGGAATTCCTCGCTTACGGCAGTCTGAAGGTAGCATGCCGTACATTTTACGGAACGCTCGGGTGAAAGTCTCATGGGAGCCGAACCCACATTCCATCGCGATATCCAGCACTTTACGATCGGTATATGCCAGTAGTTCAGCGGCATTGGACAAGCGTCGCTTACGAACATAATTAGAGACAGTCTCACCCGTAAAATGCTGGAAGATGCGGTGAAAATGGTACTCCGAGTAAAACATCGCCTGGGCGATTCCTTTTAAGCTGAGCTCTTGTTCCAGATGGTTCTCGATATAATCGATACTTCTTGAGACAAGGTTGATATTGTTCATGAACTTCCTCCAGACCGGTCTATGCTCTTAGTATAGAATAGGGCGGATTGAACCTCTTGACGTTTCTTGCTCTTGGACAAAAGATTGGTGAGTATGTACTAATTTACAAGTTTATCCTTTGATTATAGCATGTGAGTTGCTCTAGACTTTTCTTCACAATGGCTTCCTTGTACAATGTGGGTAGCCCAAAACAAGGTGAATATCGAAATCGTATGATGAAGCTTGCAAGGGCTGGCATAAGTGCAAAGCTCTGATCAGGTAAATGAGGAAGAAGGGGAACCTGTTGATATACGGAATCGGTCATGATGTAGTAGAAATCGAACGAATTAGACATATGCTAGACAGTAGTGCTGGAGACAAGTTCGCTTGGCGGATACTGACGTCCGCTGAATATGAGTTGCCGGGCAGGATGAAGCGTTCTGCTGAATTTCTTGCTGGTCGCTTTGCGGCCAAAGAAGCGGTTAGCAAGGCATTTGGCTGCGGGATCGGAAAGGTGCTCGGATTTAGGGATATCGAGGTTATACCGGATGCGAGTGGTAAGCCATCGGTATATTTGCAGCCTGAGGCTTGGGAACGTCTTGGATTATCAGGTCCAGACAGTTATGCGGTGCATATTAGCATTACGCATGAGCGTCAGCTGGCCTCCGCCTTCGCCGTGGTGGAGAGAATGGGTTAATACGGCTGTTTATCAGCGGGGGAGGATCAACAGAATGATGCAGGCAAGCAAGGAGAGTAAGCTGTATTTCAGCAAGGAATTGTTAGGCTGGTATGAGAAGGCGAAGCGTGATCTGCCCTGGAGGCGGCATCGCAATCCTTACTATATATGGGTCTCGGAAATTATGTTGCAGCAGACGCGGGTCGATACGGTGATCCCGTATTTTCAGCGCTTTATTGAACGTTTTCCAACGATACAGGCTCTGGCAGAGGCTCCAGAAGAAGATGTGTTGAAATGTTGGGAGGGTCTTGGCTATTATTCACGGGCTCGCAATTTGCAGGCGGCTGCCCAGCAGGTGATGGAGCGGCACGGTGGTATCGTGCCGGATAACAAGAAGGATGTATCAGATCTGAAGGGGGTAGGGCCCTATACTTCGGGAGCTATTTTAAGCATCGCTTACAATCAGCCGGAGCCGGCGGTGGACGGCAATGTAATGCGCGTTCTGTCGCGATATTTCCTGATCGAGGAAGATATCATGAAGACAGGTACGCGTACGCTAATGGAGGAGCTGGCGACTGAGCTGATTCCTCTGGGTCGCGCTGGGGATTTCAATCAGGCGCTGATGGAGCTTGGCGCTCTGATCTGTACACCCAAATCACCACAGTGTCTGGTCTGCCCTGTGATGGTGCATTGTGCCGGCCGCCTGGAAGGGGCGGAGGACCGCCTGCCGGTGAAGAGCAAGGCGAAGCCGCCGCGGCCGGAGTACCGGCTCGTCGCCCTAGTTGAGGGCGACGGAGAGCAATCCGGGCGTGTGCTCGTTCGCCGGCGCCCGGATTCGGGGCTGCTCGCTCGAATGTGGGAGCTGCCCCACATCCCGGCAGCGGCGGAGCCCGGTGAGGGGGCCGGCCTGCCGGACGGCCCGGCGATGGACAGGCTCGCCGGTGCACTAGGCGGCGCGGGAGTACTGGCCGCGCCGGAGGGTGCCTTGATGGAAGCGGAGCATACGTTTAGCCATATTCATTGGAATATGCGTGTCTTTCGGTTCCAGCAGGTGGATGGCCGGAGCGGCCTGACGGCCGTGGCCGAGTCCGCTTCCGCCTACGAAGCTAATGGTGACGCGATCAGTCCGAGTGCAGGCGATGATATGGCTGAATATCGCTGGATTACAAAGGATGATATGGGGGAACTGGCTTTCCCCAATGTCTTCATTCGCATATTGAATCAATATTTCTCTACTAGATAGAAGTGGTATTACTTTGTAGCGGATTATGACAAGAAGCAGTCTTGGCTGGACATTCGATGAATGTCTTCGACCGAGGCTGCTTCTTGTTATAGAGGTTTTTAAAAAGACTCCCCTAGTCGCCAATCATACGATTTTCGACACTTTTCATCGTATTCTGCTGATCTGGTTCACGATGCTGCTCTGGGGTTGCTTGGCCGGAATCGACAGGTGTATTGCCGCTAACACTGCGGGCGAAGTTGGTGAACTGTGTTTTATGCTGATCCTGTTTATGCTTGGCTTTGAGCAGCTCCTGCGGATCATTGGTAAGATTCGGATTGTTATTGTCCATTGATCATTGCCTCCATAATTATGTGATTGGTGTGAGATATATGGTTAACCTGATGGTTTGTTCAATAGTATGTGTAATTTGTCAGTAAATTAAATATTGGGTTTAAATTTGTTAAGCTAATCATGTCGATTCTTCGAATTTGAATAAATATTGTTCCATTCAGAGGTATAATAGAGTTTGTTAGTAGAGTATTAAAATGAGAGAAAATGTCGTCAAACTAGCAAATTGAAACATTTTCATTTCCGATAATAGAAATAAATGGTCGTAAAAACAATGTAAACGCTTAATATAAAGCGTTTTCAGAAGAAAAATGGTGTAATTCCATGATAAATATGCTTTAATGGACAAAGAAACTATTTTTTCTCGTTTTTTGTCTGGATTTCAATTGTTTCAGTTTTGTAAAAATGGTAGGACATTTTTACATAATCTATCATGCGAAAAGAAAAGGGAGATCATAGCATGCATATTCGTTCCTTTCAGTTAAGTGATGCTAGTCAAGTGATGGAGCTTTTGCAAGTGGCCTTATCGGAAGATTGTTGTGAAGACACGAAGCGGGCATTTGCCAGGCAATTGTCTTGGGACTCGGACTTAATTGTAATTGCGGAAGTGGACGAGGAAATCGTTGGTGTTTTGATCGGTACGATCGACAATAATGTGGGTTGTATTTATCGCACGGTTGTTCATCCAGATTATCGTCGTCAAGGAGTAGCAACCAGACTCGTGAATGGAATGGAGCAACGTTTCCAACAGCGCAAGGTTTGCAAGATTGTAATCGCCGGAGACGAACACAATAAAGCGATCGCGCCATGGTATGAGGCATTAGGGTACGGCGCCAGCAAGTTCTTGGAGGCGTTCCAGAAGCTTAGCATTGCCGCTGTTCAATCCTTGTCTAGATCATAGGTATCGTTTTATTGATTATTTTATAAAGAATGTCAAATATTGTTGAATTTAGGCATGTCTGGCGCCCCATTGCAAAAGGGGACTGGATATGCTTTTCTATTATATAGAGATTTTTACGGTTTAAAATCAAGGCGTATGTGGTTAATTGCTTCTAGCAAGGATGGATACGTGGCTGGTTGAAGAATGGCTGGAAGAACAGCAAGAATCAACCGGTAGAGAACAAGGATCTATGGCAAGAGCTGTGGCGCTTAATGGGAATTCATAAGGTGGAGTACATTAAGGTTAAGGGACATAGTGATAATGAACTGAACAATCATTGTGATTTCCTTGCTCGTGAAGCGATCAAACGTCTATCTTAAATGGACGGTCAAGGAGGGACAAGCATGGATCCGAAGACAAATACCAATATAGCAGATAAAGCGGGATGGGACAGACTGAAGCGAGAAATTATTGAAGCTGCTCCATCGCTTGGAATAGATGATATCGGGTTTGCTACTGCGGACCCGTTTTTGTCGTTAAAGTCGGTTCTGCTCGATCGCCGGGCTAAGGGTTACGAATCGGGCTTTGAGGAGCCTGATATCGATAAGAGGGTCTATCCCGAGCTGACGTTGGAGCAACCTGCTTCTCTGATCTCCATCGCGGTGGCTTACCCGTCCAAGCTGGACAATCCACCGAAGTCGGAGCCAGGACTGCGTAGAGGAATCCTTGCCCGATCGGCATGGGGAGAAGATTACCATCTGGTGCTGCGCAGAGCGATGGCTAAGCTGGAAGAATTCATTCGCGAGCGTGTTCCAGATGCGCGTTTGGAGAGCATGGTCGATACAGGCGCTTTGGTGGACCGAGCTGTCGCTGAGCGGGCTGGAATCGGGTTCAAAGCGAAAAATTGTGCGATCATATCACCCAAATGGGGTTCATGGATTTATTTGGGTGACATGATCACGAATATTCCTTTCACTCCGGATACTCCGGTGACAGAGGATTGCGGCGAATGTACGAAATGTATCGATGCTTGTCCGACAGGGGCACTAGTCGGTCCTGGAGTACTGAATGCGCAGCGCTGTGTTTCTTTTCTGACACAGACCAAAGGATTTCTGGACGAGGAATTTATGGTGAAGATCGGCAATCGCTTGTATGGTTGTGATACTTGTCAGATCGTCTGTCCAAAGAACAGAGGGAAGTCGTGGAACCATCGTCCCGAGCTACAGCCTGATCCGGAGACGGTGAAGCCACTGCTGCTACCGATTCTTGACCTAAGCAACCGGGAGTTCAAGGAGCGGTTCGGGAGCAGTGCAGCCGCATGGCGCGGCAAGAAGCCGATCCAGAGGAACGCGCTGATCGGACTTGGCAATTTCAAGGATCGCAGTGCGGTGCCGAAGATTGTTGAGGTAATGCTTAAGGATCCTCGGCCAGTAATGCGGGGTACGGCAGCTTGGGCTTTGAGCCGTATAGGCGGCCAGGAAGCACTAGATGGCGTGCAGAGGGCGCTTGTGGTTGAACAGGACGAGGAAGTGCTCGAGCGGCTTTATCGTGCCGAGCGGAAGTTACATGAGGCGGAGAGTGCATCGGAACAAGAGAAGCCTGAATAGCAGTAGTAGAATGACTAGGGGGCAGCGATTGTAGAGATGCCAATTGGAAGTTAATTTCAGTTGTTTTTTGCTCAAAGTCAGGGGGCCATTGACCGATATTTTATAGAGAGAAGATATAGTCAGTGACAAAATGGGATGGCTACCGAGGGGGATAAATCATGAGATTTATGAGTGTTGAGGACATTGAGCCCGGACAGATACTAGGAAAAACCGTATATTCCGCAAATGGGACAGTGCTGCTGTCTGAGAGTATCCAGCTTACGGTTTTTATGATCAATACATTGAAACGGGTTGGTGTCACTATGCTCTACATCAAGGATCCCGGGTTCGAGGATATCGAGATAGAGGATGTATTAAGTGAGCCAACGAAGCAGGCTGTATTCAGAGATATGAGCGAGACGATGGAAGCGATCCGATCTGGTAAGGACTGGAGCACGCGCAGAATTAACACCACTGCGGACGCACTTTTAACAGATGTTCTGAACAATAAAGAGGTAATTATCCAGCTTACCGATATTCGGACAAATGATAATGCTGCTTATATGCATGCGGTAAATGTCTCTTTGTTGTCGACGATGATCGGTCTAAATTTGGGCCTTAATTACTCACAATTGAAGGATCTGGCTATTGGTGCGCTGCTTCATGATATCGGTAAATCATTTCCGTTGCCGGAGGGGGCGGATGAGTCGGATATGAAAAATCATCATACCTGGCGCGGATTTGAGATATTGAAGAACAAGCGTGAATTTAACCTGATGATCGCCCACACGGCGTTGCAGCATCATGAGCGATTGAATGGAAGCGGGTTGCCGCGTGGTCTGGATGAAGGACATATTCATATCTTTCCGAAAATTGTAGCTATCGCTAATATGTACGATAACTTGATCGCTGGCGGTGAGGGAAGCGGAGGTCGTCCGCTGCTGCCGCATGAAGCTTGTGAGCGCCTGATGGCCTGTTCTGAACAAGAGCTGGATCATGATGCGCTGGTGGAGTTCACAAGGATTGTATCCGTCTATCCTAACGGCTCATCGGTGCGGTTGTCTACGAAGGAGACTGGCGTCGTTGTTCGTCAGCACCGCGGTCTACCAGGCAGACCGGTCATTCGCATTGTTCACGGTACGAGTGAAGAGATGGAAGTGAAGGAAGTGGACCTCGCTACAGAGACTACCATTTTTATAGAAGCGGTTTTGGCTTGAATACTACGGTGGCAGAATGCTATTATATGTTGAGTAACTCTAGCCATGCACAGGATGCATGATGAAATTTGAAGATTGAGTACAGGGGGAGTCCAGGAATGAATTATGTAATTCCTATTATCACTTTAATCGTTGGTTTGATCGGCGGCTTTGCGATTGGCGTCTTCTATCTGAAGAATCAGCTCTCGAAGATGCAGAATGATCCGCAGATGCTGCAAAAGATGGCCAAACAGATGGGCTACAATTTGAACGGCAAGCAGATGCAGCGTGCGCAGCATATGATGAAGAATCAGGCACCAGCAATGACTGGCAAGAAGAAAAAGAAGTAGAATTAAAGATACTAGAAATATTGATTTGATTGGGAGGAGGAGGCGCTAAATGTCAGGATTAAAGGATTATGTAAATACGCATGTTGGAGAGAATCGGGAAAAGGTTGAATACCATGTCCGCGAAATATTGAAGCTGATTGGCGAAGATGTTGAGCGGGAAGGGCTGATCGAGACTCCGGCCCGAGTGGCTCGGATGTATGAGGAGATCTTTGCCGGGTATGAGATAGATCCTCGTGAAGTACTGGGAGTAACCTTCGAAGAAGATCATCAGGAATTGGTCATCGTGAAGGATATCGTATATTTCAGCCAATGTGAACACCATATGGCGCCTTTCTTCGGCAAGGCACATATAGGTTATATTCCAAGTGGAAGAATTGCTGGGCTTAGCAAGTTGGCTCGGTTAGTGGAAGCGGTGACCCGTAGACTGCAGGTTCAGGAGCGGATTA
>DASYFA010000083.1:0-3952 GCA_036498705.1 Paenibacillus sp. | reverse complement strand
GGAGTCGCCCCCTATGATGAAAGAAAAAAAAGGCATTGGGGAGTCGATCAAAAGGCTCTTCAAGGATCCTTCATCGCTCGTGCTCGTCCTGACCAGTTTTATTTTCCTTGGACTGTTTGTCATTTACCCGTTAATTGTCGTCGTCTTCTCATCCGGATTCGACAGCTGGGGGACATTCTTTAGCAAGCCACGTTATTCCAAGGCATTAATGAATACGATTGTCAGTTCATCACTTTCAGCGATTACGGCAACGACTGTTGGTTTTATATATGCCTACGCTATTAATTACAGCAACATTAAGGGGAAGAAGTTCTTCCGCTTCATCGCGTTCATTCCGTTACTAGCTCCTTCGGTCATGAGCGGTCTGGCATTCCTGCTCCTGTTTGGCCGTGGCGGCATGATCTCGCAATGGCTGTATAGCAACTTTAATTTCGAACTCGATTTGTACGGATTACCGGGATTATGGATCGTCCAGACGATATCCTATTTTCCACTGGCCTATATGACCATAACCAGCGTACTTCGTTCCATCTCACCAAACTTGGAGATTGCAGCGCAAAATCTCGGAGCGCGAGGTTTCAAACTGTTCCGCACGATTACGCTTAAGCTTGCACTTCCTGGTGTGATTAACGCCTTCCTGCTAGTAGCGATTAACTGTTTCGCCGACTTCGGAAATCCGAAGCTGATTGGCGGCAATTATTCACTGCTTGCTGTGGAAATATACGGTGAGATCATTAATAATGAGCCAGGATTGGCTTCTGTAATGGGGATTATCCTCGTCATTCCTGCACTGCTCGTATTCTGGATGCAGAACAAGGTACTGTCAAAAGGCTCCTACCAAACGGTTACCGGTAAACCAGTATCTGGTCTGAAACGGATCACTACATCCAAGAAAACAGATGCAATGCTCTTTACTTTTAACAGCATGATCTCGTTGTTCATTATTATGATGTTCGGTGTTACGATTCTGTTTGCCTTTACGAAGAACTTTGGCCGTGATAACACATTTACACTGGATCATATCAGAAAAGTAGTATTCAGTTCATCAAGTCCAGCAGTTATGAACAGTTTAGTATTGTCGCTGGTTAGTGCTGTGCTGGCGGTTGCGTTCGCTCTTGTTCTAGCTTATATCATTGTTCGCAAGCCTTTTCCGGGCAAGAAATTACTTGATTTCAGCGCGGTTCTACCGATCGCTCTTCCGGGAACCTTTGTCGGACTTGCCTTGATTGTTACTTTTAGCAAAGGACCGATCATCTTGCAAGGTTCTGCGGTGCTAATTGTTATCGCCATGCTATTGAAACAGATGCCTGTCGGGTATCGCGGGTTAACCGCGGCTTTCAAGCAAGTGGATAAATCGATCGAGGAAGCTGCCACCAACCTTGGTGCGAACAGCCGCAAGACGTTGACAACAGTCGTATTCCCAATGCTGCAAAAGACCGTCGTAGCCAATTTTGTCTATGCGTTTATGAAAAATATGAATACGTTAAGTACGATTATCTTCTTAATCACCCCTAAATGGGTTGTTGCTGCGGTATCGATTTTCAACTACGCCGAGACGGGAACCTATTATTGGGCGGCCGCCGTAGCAGTCGGACTGATGGGCGCGACGCTGGGCACGCTTGGGATTATCAAGCTAATCTTCCGCTCCAAAGTAAAAATATTTGATTTTTAGAGGTAGTTCAAAAAGTCCGCTTTTGATCACGAGGTTACTCAAAGAAGTGAACTCGGCATCGAATCTTGAATTCAGCCGGGACCTCCGGTGCTCACGTACCCACTACGTACGCTTCGCTCCTCAGTCCCTAGCTTCATTCAACCTTCTCGGTGCTGAAAACCGAACTTTTTGAACTTCATTGAAGAAGAGGTAGTTAAATAGAAGGGAGTGGACATGATGGAATCTAATATCCTGCTAGATTTAAAAAACGTAAATAAAGTGTTCGGCAATAACCATGTCCTGAAAGATATAAACCTACAAATAGAACGGGGCAAGTTCATTACCTTCCTCGGTCCGAGTGGTTGCGGTAAGACAACGTTGCTTCGGTCCATCGCAGGCTTCTACACCGTTGATAAGGGCGAGGTCTGGATTGACGACAAACTGGTCAACGACCTGCCTCCATATAAACGGGGCACCCCGATGGTATTCCAGGAATATGCGTTGTTTCCTCATATGACCGTTTTCGATAATATCGCATATGGGCTTGATATTCAGAAGAGACCTGAAGGGGAAATTCAGCAGCGGGTAGAGGGTGCTATGGCCCAGGTCAAATTAACCGGACTTGAAGAGCGATATCCGCATGAAATGTCAGGTGGTCAGCAGCAGCGCGTTGCAATGGCCCGCGCTTTGGTAATGAACTCACCGATTATCCTTCTGGATGAGCCGCTCAGTAACCTTGATGCTAAATTGCGTGAAGAGGTACGTGTTGAGCTGCGGACCCTTCAACAGGAGCTGGGACTAACCGTCATATATGTTACGCATGACCAGCTTGAAGCGTTGTCGATGTCTGACTATATCGTAGTATTTAACAAAGGCGCTATAGATCAGTACGGTACGCCGCATGAAATTTATTATGAGCCTCGTACTCAATACGTAGCTGACTTTATCGGTACTACGAACTTCATTGATGCTATCGTTGAGAAAAGCGAGGGAGAAGTGGCCACGGTTCGATATGGCCAGGCTGGAGATACTGTAACTGTAACCAGCAAAGAAAGGCTTATCGTCGGCGAGAAAGTTCACTTGTGTGTTCGGCCGGAGTCCTTACGTATTAAACAGCCAGAAGACGGCGAGTTCAAAATGACGGGAATCATCAAATCATCGATGTTCCTTGGCGAGAAAGAACGATATTTCTTAGTCGATGAAGTTGGTAGCGAGTGGATCGTTGATGCCTATGATATTGGAAAGACACACTTTGAAGGTGTTGTCCAAATGAGTGCGTCTGCCGATAAAATTCATATTATTAAAAAGAGTAATTGATAGAGTAAGGGTAGTATCCAGAAAAAGGGAGACAATTGTTTTCCTTTTTTTGGCGTTCACCTAATATTAAATGCAGTCTCAGGCTTGTTTAACGGGGGGAATTTCATTTGAAGAAGAGAGGCATTATTTTTGGACTGCTTGTTGTTGCCGTAATTGTTGCAACATTGGTTTATCCCGGACAGAAAAACAGTCAGCCGCTCAAAGTATATGTTATTTTTCAGGAGGATGAGTCGCGTATTCTGCTGGAGAAGTTCAAGAAAGAGACGGGCATATCTTATGAGGTCATTCGGATGTCTGGCGGCGAGGCGAGCTATCATCTGCTGTCTATGAATAAGACGGGTATCGATGTCGTCCTGGGCGGACCGGCGGATCTGCATGAGCAATTGAAGAACAGCGGCAAGCTGATTCGTTATTCACCGCGCTTTAGCGATATGATCCCCGATAAGTATAAGGACAGGCAGGGCTATTGGACGGGGATGTATATGGGCCCGCTGGCGATTGGAGTCAATGAGCAGGTATGGAAACAGGACCCTCAGCTGGCTGACTTGCCATTGCCGGAGCGCTATGAGGATCTGCTCCGTCCCGAGCTGAGGGGCAAGATCGAGATTCCTGACCCGGAGACGTCTGGAACAGGGTATACGCTGCTTGCTTCGCTGGCCCAGGAGCGTGGTGAGGATCAGGCGACCACATTGGTACATGCGCTGAAACAGCAATGTGCATCGACTACTTTCTCAGGAATCAGCTCGGCACAGCGGCTGGCTCAAGGTGAGGTTGCTGCCGTCGTGAGCTTTATGGGCGATCAGCTACGGTTTAGGAATTCAGGCTATGCCATTCAGTCTGTGGTTCCTCCTCAGGCCGGCTGGGAGATCGGAGCTGTGTCGATCCTTAAGGGTGGAGATAATAAGGCGGCAGCGAAGAAGCTTGCAGACTTCGTTCTGTCACGTAGCGCGCAGACGGATTATATGAATTCGGCCTTTTCCTTTC
>DASYFA010000082.1:0-3492 GCA_036498705.1 Paenibacillus sp. | reverse complement strand
CTCACTAGCTCGTCGAACCAAACGAATTGTCAGACAAAATCTTATCTTCGCGGCATGTGTCATTACTACTCTTGTAGTTAGCAATTTTGTGCAAGGCATTGCCTTACCGCTTGGTGTTGTTGGTCATGAGGGAAGTACTATATTGGTTATTCTGAACGGATTGCGGCTGCTGCGTTAGAATGAGGAGGGAAGGAGAGAATAGAAGCTATTCATCATTCCTTCATTTAAACTTCACCGAACCTTGATGCTACGAACATTGACTTTCCCTAACCTTTAATAAGATAATGATGAATATATAGTAGTGAGGGTTAAAAAACGAACTTTTAGTAGGTTAGATGAGTTGTGTGTATCTAGTAATCAAGGAGGAATTATTTATGTATAAGACTATTATTATCGGTACAGGTCCTGCGGGGCTGACTGCAGCTATTTATTTGGCCAGAGCCAATATGAAGCCATTGGTTATAGAGGGCCCGCAACCGGGCGGCCAATTGACGACAACAACCGATGTCGAAAATTTCCCAGGATTTCCGGATGGAGTTATGGGACCAGAGTTGATGGAGAATATGCGTAAGCAAGCGGAGCGCTTCGGCGCGGAATTCCGCACTGGCTGGGTGAACAGCGTTGATATGAGCCGTCGTCCATTCAAGCTGGATGTAGATGGACTAGGTGAATTAGAGGCTGAGACGTTGGTACTGTCCACGGGCGCATCGGCGAAATATCTCGGTATTCCGGGCGAACAGGATAACGTGGGCCGCGGCGTCAGCACCTGCGCTACCTGCGACGGATTCTTCTTCCGCAACAGAGAGATTATCGTCATCGGTGGCGGGGACTCCGCACTTGAAGAAGCTGGCTTCCTTACTCGCTTTGCCTCCAAAGTTACGGTTGTTCATCGTCGTGATGAATTGCGCGGTTCGAAGATTATGCAGGATCGGGTTCGGAGCAATGAGAAGGTAGAATGGGCCTTGGATCGTACTCCTCTTGAAGTGCTTACGAATGACATGGGTGTAACCGGACTTAAGGTTCGTAACAATGCAACGGGTGAGGAAGAAGTTATCAGTGCAACAGGTGTATTCGTAGCGATTGGACATACGCCAAATACCAGCTTCCTGGGTGGTCAAATCGACACGGATGAGAACGGATATATCATCGTCAAACCAGGCACCTCCGAGACGAATATCCCAGGCGTGTTCGCGTGCGGCGACGTACAAGATACGCGCTATCGTCAAGCGATTACCGCAGCTGGAAGCGGCTGTATGGCTGCGCTTGATTGCGAGAAGTATATTGAAGCTCTGGAGCATGAACAGAAGGAACTTGCCACGAAGTAACGGTCATGAACCGGTAACGTCGGTAAAATAAGCGAGGACGGATCATTATAGATCCGTCCTCTTTTTCCATTCAATTGTTGTTCTTTCGCGCAAATTCTGCTATTTTTTGAGCCAGAATCCCTTTTTTACGAAATCTATAGAAGTTGAACAAAAGAAATGCAGGGAATAGGCAAGAGGGTAAAATGATTCTGGAGAAGCGTAGCGTTCGCCTTTGTGAATGGATTTCTACCTCGTTAGATTCTGTGATATTAAGAAATCCATGAACAACAGCGATCGGAAGAACATTTCACCCGGCTGCCACCATCCTTATAATCATTAGTTCAACTTATATAGCTTGAAATAAAAGAAGATGCCGTTCAGATAGCTGAACTGACATCTTCCATATGAGTATCAATTAAGTAATAACATGATGAGCTGAAATATTAAGTAGACAATAACTCCGCCGCCGAGCAGACTGAATCCAACCTTCTTCTTGCCCTGAAATAGACGTAAAATTCCGAGACTGACAAGTGGAGCAATGAAAAGCAGAAAGAGCATGACGGTGACGAACATTTCGACGGATATATCCGAAAGGTCCACGATGGTCATAGTTAGAGTGTCTCTCCATTCTAATGCGTGCATAATTTGCAGTGACATATATCACATAAGGTAACTTTTTTATTATATCAAAACTTCAGGTAGATTAGGTATAATATTCCGTAAAATTCATGTCATATTATTGAAATTATTGCTAGAATGATCTTTTCTTCTATTCGTTATTGCTCGACAAAACTAGAAAACCTTTGCAGTAAGGGCTATGTTACAATGGGCTTACATAAGGGTTGGCCAACACTTGTGTCATTAACTCTTTGTGAAGGAGGCTTTTAGAGGCATGAGACGAAGCATGGTTAGACGCTGGCTGGTAGCAGGGCTGTTAGGTGCAGCGATGCTAGGTGTAATACCGCCCCATTGGGGAGTTCCGCATGTGCACGCAGCTTCAGATTCGGTCTATATTACATCGTCTACGGACTTGCAGTTGGAGCTTGCCGAAGGATTAGGAGCAAGAGAAGCCTCTATCACCTTAAAGTATAAAGGGCCAACCAATGAACTTGAGCAATTGCTCAAGAACGCGGTAAATGCGGCGCTAGACAGCGACCCATACACTAAATATATTGTAGATCGGTACACATATTCCTGGAAAGGAACGTCCGGCTACGCAAAAATAAATCTGCAGGTAAGCTACCGGGAGACGGCGGAGCAATCGGCTTATGTAAAGCAGCGTGTGCAGGAGATTCTGCGGGAGATCCTGAAGCCCGGGATGAATGTCCACCAGAAGGTAAAGGCCATTCATGATTATGTCGTGCTGCACCTTAAATATGATCGTGATTTGCAGAAATATACAGCTTATGAAGGTCTTCGCACAGGGAAGGCGGTATGCCAGGGATATTCACTGCTTACCTATCAACTATTAAAAGATGCGGGATTCAATAATCAGATCGTAGAAGGCACTGCCGGGGGACAACTACATGCATGGAACCTTGTTCGTCTAGATAACTTGTGGTACCACCTTGATACAACCTGGGATGATCCATCGCCGGATAATCCGGAACGAGTTAGATACAACTATTATCTGCTCACCGATGAACAGATGAGACAGGATCACCAGTGGACCAAGCCATATCCTGCGGCTTCGACGTTATATAGGAACAGTCTGCGCGCTCTAGCCATGCAAAGCGGAGATAAGAAGAACGTATACCGTACTCTTGAGGAGCAATTCGGCTATAACTTGTATTACCCAAATGCGGCGATTACCGATGCAACTGCTATGCAAAAAAAAGTGAAGCAAAGCCTCAAAGCCGGGAAAACGACCGTTACGGTACGTTATGACGGCTCTGAGAGACAGTTGCTTCAGGATCTGGTCAGTTTATATGATTTGTCGATCGATAATATCAGCTATTTGGCTTCCCCGCTCTATGGGACCAATGATCTCCAGGTGGAGATTCATTGGGAGTAGCTCTTACTTCTTACCGCGAGTAGGAGAGGAGAGATCACATTCCTTGAGCGGGATAAGCTTGATGTGATGCTTCCATTTATACCCGAGCCAGACGATCAGGAAGATCGGGATCGTAATATAAGCGGCGATTATACCTTGCCAATCGAATCCATGTTCCGTGATCAAGGACATGCT
>DASYFA010000081.1:0-8506 GCA_036498705.1 Paenibacillus sp. | reverse complement strand
ACGGCGGCGCTGATTGTTCGGCTTTTTGTTATTTTGGGTCTTGAGTGTTTTTATTTGATTGGCATTTTTTGCCCCCGACTTATTTGCCAGCTGTTGCTCCTTTTTTTGTTGAAGTTTCTGGCGCATAGCCTCGGCCAAGTCGATTTTTTTTGGCTCATTATTTTCGGTCATCGATATCATCTCCTCTAGATCAAGAACAGCTTGACCTTATTGTATACGTTTTTAAAAAGAGGAACAACGGGAATGATGATTTAAATTGAAAAGTACGCACAACAGGGGATCTCAGAGGGGGGGCGGCTTACTTTTACTTGGTGCAACACTGTTTCTCTAGACCCACACGTTTTGCATCTGGTACGATGTAATAACCCTCTTTTGATAGAGGTTGAAAATCACTAATTGTATTTATTGCAAGGGCAAGTGTGGAGGTGTGGGGCTTGAATGTATACGAGGATATACGCAAAGGTGAACGCGGGGCTTGGGTAAGCATCGCGGCCTACGTAATATTGTCTACCTTTAAGCTGATTAGCGGTTATTTGTTTGCTTCGAGCGCATTGCTCGCAGACGGATTCAACAACTTAACGGATATTGTCGCTTCGCTCGCCGTATTGATCGGTTTGCGGATTTCGCAGAAACCGCCGGACTCCGATCATGCGTACGGGCATTTTCGCGCGGAGACGGTGGCCGCGCTTATAGCCTCTTTCATTATGGCGATGGTTGGGATTCAGGTGATCATTGGGGCGATTCGCTCCTTATTCGGGGGGAATGAGACGAAGCCTGATTTATGGTCAGCGGGGATAGCAATTATTTGTGCGGTGGTAATGGGCGGTGTATATTTATTTAATCGCAGATTAGCCGAGCAGATTAATAATCAGGCGCTAATGGCTGCAGCTAAGGACAATTTCTCTGATGCCCTGGTCAGCATAGGAGCGGCAGTAGGAATTATCGGAGCGCAGTTCGGATTACCGTGGCTTGATACTGTAGCTGCTTTAGCGGTAGGCGTGTTGATATGTAAGACCGCATGGGATATATTCAGAGATTCGACATACCGGTTAACGGACGGCTTTGATGAGGAACAACTTGGAGATTTGCGTGGGACGGTCTCACGTATTCCCGGGGTAGAGAGAATTAAGGATCTGAAGGCGCGTGTCCATGGCAACCATGTTCTCGTAGATGTTGTGATCGAGGTTGATCCGAATTTAACGGTGCTTGAGGGCCATAACATTTGTGATACGGTGGAAGAGCGGATGAGCCGAATCAAGAATGTTATGCATGTCCATGTACATGTAGAGCCTAGGGAAGAGGAAGGACAAGAAACTTTGAATTCCCATACTCTCTAGAATAGTAATAGTAGATTGCGCATAAAAGAAGTCGGCAGAGAACTCTGCCGACTTCTTTTATAGATTAGACTTTATTAGCTATAGCTGAACAGAGTTTACATAATTTCATGGTTATTATTGGGTATATGGGCAATATGTCCTTCATTTTGAAATATGGTCTAGGTATTTTGTCGTAAAATCGATACATAACACGAAAATCGACGCATTTAGACAATTTTCGATAAGGGATATAATGGGGACGAGTCCAAAGAAAGGTGAGTTGTATAACAATCGTCTAAATGGACCAATATCATCCATGAGGAGGCATCTATGAAACGCAGCACGACTATCCTGATATTAAGCGCAATTCTACTAACTACCTCTTACACGACTGTACAGGACCGGGCAGTGGCAGCAACAGCTACGGCGCAAACATCGGTCAAGGGGCAAATTGTAAGCGGTGTGAATCTTCGTGACAAACCTTCGACTTCCGGCAAGATCATCGGAATGGTGAAGAAGGGGACGACAGTTACTATTTTGGAGACTAGCAACAGTTATTTTTATAAGGTAAAGACTGCAGACGGGCAAGTAGGCTATATTAGTTCATCCAATAAATACATCGAAGTTGGGGGCGGAAGTGCAGCACCTGAACAACAGACAAGCGCTACAGTTATCTATGGTGTGAATTTGCGAACCGCTCCATCAACCACTTCCGGCAGTGTGATCACAATGCTGAAGAAGGGAACTGTAATCACCATTCTGGAGAAGAGTAATGATAGCTTCTATAAAGTTAAAGCATCCAATGGACAAGTCGGATATGTTAGCACTTCTAGTAAGTATTTAGAGCTCGACGGTGATGCGCCAAGTTCAAACGAAGGTCAGTCGTCATCTAATCAGGCAAAAATCAATCAAGTGCTTAGCGTTGGGCAAAAATATTTAGGTACTCCTTATGAATTTGGATCGGACCGTAATTCAACGAAAACGTTTGATTGCTCCGCATTTGTAAGGAATGCCTATAAGGAAGCGCTCGGAATCGTTCTTCCGGCTGATTCTCGCAAGCAGGGAGCATGGATTAAGGATAACGGGACAGCAGTATCAAGTATTAGCAGCTTAAAGGCTGGAGATCTAATTTTCTTTATGAGCTATAAGGGCTCCTCTGCATCGGCGTATGCTAATGTGGACAAGAGTAAAGAGACGATTACACATGTAGCTATGTATATGGGGAACGGGAAAATGATCCATACTTACTCTAAGGCCTCTGGCGGCGTGCGGATCGACCAACTGGATGGTTCGTGGAAAAACCGCTTCCTATTTGGAGGAAGTGTTCTGAAATAAATGGCGTTCTAAGAGGCAGCTGCCGGGAATATTCTCGGCGGCTTTTTATGTGCTTTGGTTATTTTTTTGAAATCCTGCGATTCATGTAATACACTCTATAGAGGTGAAATGAACTGACTATATTTTATAGGCACTATGAAGAAGAGCTTGTTGGTGAGATCACGGGATCAATAAATTCAACATTAAAAGAGGAGTATTATTATGCGTAAAAGCAGATTAATCATAGGTGGCATTTTGATTTTTCTTATTGTAGTTATCGTTGCGGCTGTGCTGTATGTCAGGCCGTCACGCACGCTAGACATGAATTATTCGGAAGTTGATTGGAAGGGTAAGCTGATTCAGATGGCAGAGAACCGGAACACAGAACTGATCCTCTCAGAGAGTGATGTGAACAATCTGGCGAAGCAGGGGATCGCTGAATATATGGCCAATCATGACCTACCTATCCACGTTAAAGGGGCTGAATTCAGGCTGAATGGGAACGAGGTTATCGCGAATCTCAATGGGAGCTGGAAATTCCTTGATGTGGGAGCCAAGGTCCAGTACCGGATCGGTTACTCTAAGGGAATTCTCTCTCTGCGGCCAGAATCAGTAAAAGTGCGCCACATATCCATTCCTCCTGAACAGTTTGGGCTGGAGCCGCTGGATATCAATGTCGCTTCTTATATTCCCAAGCTGATTACCATTGATGAAGTTGACTTTCCGGGTAAATTAGTACGCATCAAATTTTCAGTAGATTGGCTGGATCTTATTAATTATCTTCGGTCCGCATAGAATCTCATATTTCGAGCAGGCTCGTCTGGGTTTCATCCAGCGGGCCTGTTGTATTATATCGCCTGCAGATTTTCTGGAATAGAAAATATAAATGGCAGTTTAACATGAGAAGGCTCACTCTTACATAGTAAAATATTGTATAGTGTTATATGAGAGATGTTTGTGAAATGGAGTTCTTGGAACAAAAGTACATAGTCAGAAAGCGAGGTTGAGAGATGATCTGGCAAATTAGCGTCGCGCTTATCGCGCTTGCCTTTGTAGTTCTAGTCGTCTTCCTGGTCAGAACGCTGCAGTCGGCGCAAAAATCATTGAATCAGACTACGGAAACATTGCAGGAAATTAAAGAAACAGTTAGTGAACTAAGTACGGAAATTAAAGGTGTCGTTAGACAGGCTAATGATATTACGGGGGATTTACAGCATAAGATGGAGCAGATCGATCCCGTGCTGGAGTCCGTTAAAAATGTCGGAGAGGTTCTGAATGAAGTTACCCTGGCTACCAAGCAGGTATCGACCGCTCTGATCGACAGGGTGAAAAATTCGCCCCGGGCTACCAAGCGAGCACGTCGTTCTGAGCGGGAGACGCCCCAGGAACCTGTTGCCCCGCCAGTTCAGGAAGCTCCGTCCGCTCTGCCTGCGGGTCCGGAGAATAAGCCGCCGGGTTGGGTCAAATGGGTAGATTTTGCTGCTAGTGTATGGCAGAAATACCGTTCCTGAGAGAATAACGAAATCTCTGTGATAATAAAGCAGCTCCGGGCCTATTTAAGGATAGGTCTCGGAGCTGTTTTTATTAAAATTTAGGAGTAGCAAAGAAACGATCAAGCTACTGTTCAGGATCCTGTCTAAGGCCTTGCTCTTCATCCTCTTGCTGCGTCTTCATCTGTTCCATATCCTCTCCGAGTTGGATCAAATCCTCCATATCATTGACCATAGAGCCGTTCTCGGCTTCGTCGATAGGTTTATGTTCGGGATATTCACCTTCCAGCGCATTATTGATCTGTTCCATGACATATTCCCCTTGCCATTCTTCGGGGGTTTTGCTACTCATGCGGCACCGCTCCTTCTCTGTTCTCTATCTATCTTTCTGTCCCAAGCGCTCGCTCATTATTCCCCAATTGGTGAAATCATGATCTTTAAAGACTGTATAGCTATGATGGAAACAAAGTACTATACTTTAGTGATGTAAAAGAGGTTAGCGAACCTCTGCATTTTGCGGATCAGGTATTCGTAATGTACAATCATGGTAAGTTGGCAGGGGGGAGGCGAAGCATGGGAAGCAATGATTTATGGGAAATGTCTGTCTTGGGAACAGAGCGAAGAAGAATTGCTGGCAGCGAGCTGACAGGCTTCTTCCGGGAAATTCGTAAGCAGCATGAAGAAGAGAAGATGACCTTCTTATGTATTGGGACAGACCGCTCTACTGGCGACGCGCTGGGTCCACTCGTCGGCTCCCGGCTTGAGGAGCAGGGCTTCGTCAATGTGGTTGGTACATTGCAGCATCCTTGTGATGCGGATAATTTTGAGCAGCGATTGGCGGCTATCCCTGATGATCATATAATCGTGGCCATCGACGCCAGCTTGGGCGCCCCCGCTTCTGTAGGCTGTTATCTGGTGTCTGCACAGCCTTTATTCCCGGCGCAATCGGTAGGATACCCGCTGCCAGCGGCAGGGCATTATAGCGTGGCCGCAGTCGTTAATGTGAAGGGGCCGAAGCCGTACTGGACGCTGCAAATGACCTCATTATATAAGGTGATACAGATGGCAGATGAGATTACTAGAGCGATCGTCACGACATTCAAGTGATGATTCTATGAAATATTAAGCGATAGAGAGGGGATTTGTTATGACAAGCATATTAGCAAATGGGATATCTGTAGCCTACCAGGAGCAAGGACAGGGGCCGACGATCGTATTGCTGCACGGCTTTTGTGGTAGCTCGGCCTATTGGGAGAGGCTTGCCCCTCTATTATCCAAGGAATATCGCGTTGTTATGCCTGATCTACGCGGGCATGGCGCATCCGATGCTCCGGTGGGCCCCTATACGATTGAACAGATGGCGGATGATATCGCCGCATTGATGGAGCAGATGGGTGTCTCGGAGTATACACTTTTGGGTCATTCCCTTGGAGGCTACATTGCCTTATCTTTAGCAGAACGATATTCATCCCGCTTGAACGGATTCGGACTGATTCATTCAACCCCTTATCCGGACAGTGAAGAGGCGAAGGAGAAACGACTTAAAGCGGTGGAGAAAATACAGGATGAGGGGATAAATACCTTTGTCGATGGTCTAGTACCCGGATTGTTCGCGCCGATGCATCTTCAGACGATGGCGCAGGATGTGAACCGGGCTAGGGAGATCGGTTATCTTACTCCGCCGCAAGGAGCGCAAGGTGCTGCTCTGGCAATGCGTGAGCGAGTGGATCGGCGCGAAGTGCTGACCCAGTCCGATTTGCCAATTCTGCTCGTTGCTGGGGAGAATGATGGAGTTATTCCTTTGGAGCGCACATTTACGGCGGAAGGCGACCGGGTATTCAAGGCGGTTATTAAAGGCGCAGGTCATATGGGTATGTATGAAGCTCCAGACCAGCTCGCCGCTGTCATTAGTGATTTTATGAGGAGTCTCGCATAGGATGCTGATGGACTCTGCCACATGGGTACGATAATTCCGGATGTAAAGTTCGGTGAAGGGACTGGTTATAATGCTCAGGAAGGATTATCTAGTCCGCATGATCGAAGAAATGCTGGACGTCATCGGTCAAGTGTTCGGATTGAAGCAGCAGAACAAGCTGATAGAAGCGCTGTGGAAGCTTGACGATCTGTATAAAGCGCAGTTCAGGTTGAATTCGAAAATGATCGGTTCGCTGTCGGCCCGGGATCTTGTGGAAATATTTCGTACGGGCGGAAAGGTAGAGGCCGATAAGCTGCAGAGCTTGGCAAGGCTATTGCAGGAGGAAGGGGATATCTATATCGCCCAAGGACGTCAGGATGAGGGGCTATTCCGGCTTATGAAGTCGCTACATCTCTACCTGGCTGCTGACCTGCATGGTGCCGATCGCTCATTATGGGATATTGAGAAGGAGACAGCTAAACTGCTGTCGCGCCTGAAGAGTTATCGTCTGCCTGTGGATACTGAGCTTCTACTGCTCGATTATGAAGAGGCTCATGGTAGGTTCGATCAGGCTGAGAATATATTGTATCGTCTGCTAAAGGCCGAATCGATCCCCAAGCAGCAGGCTCTAGCTTTCTATGAGCGTCTGCTGCAGTATGAACCTGATCGGCTTTGTGAAGGAGGACTTCCCTTGAATGAAGTCCGTGAAGGCCTTGAGGAAGTAGAAAAACTATAAGTGCGTGTTCAAAAGAGGACTTTTTGAACAACCTCTTTAACAATCTGTATATTTGGAATGAAAGTGAGCTGTTATAGATTCATGGAAGCACTAAGACATCTTATACAACAAATTGCTCAGGAGGGCAGCTTGATTACTGCGACGCTCAGCCAGCGGCGCAAGCCCGGGGATACGGAATACAGCAAGGTAACCATTAAACCTGCCCTGTTGAAGCAGCAGCTACATTATCAGTTCACTTATTATTACAGTAAGAAAGTGACACATGAGAATATACCCGCTGAACAATTGGTCGATCATCTGATGAATCAATTCGAGGAGACCTTCCGGCAAGGAATGCTCTGTACGGAGACAGCCGACTATCAGGTGCTAATCAGCAAGAAATACAAGGTGTCGATTTTGACAAAGTCTCCGAGCAAGAAGCCAGGTTCCTTGCTTCATAACAGGCGCAAGGAATACATTCTGGAGGATGGACGGCCTGTTCCTTTCCTAGTAGAGCTCGGTATTATGAACCAAGATGGGAAGGTACTGGCGAAGAAATACGATAAATTCCGGCAGATCAACCGCTTCCTTGAAATGGTTCAAGATGTCATGCCTCATTTGCCTGAGGACCGACCGCTCACGATCGTGGATTTCGGTTGCGGTAAGTCTTATCTGACCTTCGCTCTCTATCACTATTTGTCGGTCGAGCAGCGCAGGGAGCTAAAGGTCGTTGGTCTTGACTTGAAGGCGGATGTGATCGAGCATTGCAGTGCACTGGCTGAGAAGCTGGAGTATAACAATCTGCGCTTCCTCGTTGGTGACATTGCAGAGTATGACGAGCTAAGTAAGGTGGATATGGTCGTTACGCTGCATGCCTGTGATACGGCAACCGATGCCGCGCTGGAGAAGGCCGTCCGTTGGGATGCTTCGGTGATTTTATCTGTGCCTTGCTGTCAACATGAATTGTTCGCTCAGGTTCGAAATGATGTGATGGAGCCGCTGCTCAGCCACGGCATTCTGAAGGAGCGTTTCTCCGCACTGGCTACAGACGGAATCCGGGCCAAGTTGTTGGATATTCTCGGATACAAGACGCAGTTGCTTGAATTTATCGATATGGAGCATACGCCGAAAAATATCCTAATCCGTGCGGTGAAGTCACCAGCCGGAAATACCGCTTCGCTATGGCGCGAATATACAGAGTTTCGTGATTTCCTTGGCGCCTCACCCTATTTGGAGAGAGCTTGCCGGGATCTTCTGCCGACAGAAGAATAAGGAAAAGTCGCGCGGACTCTATGTGAATCAGTGGTTTGCAGTCGTGATTTCAGGTCAACACTATATGTGTTGGCCTTTTTGATTATTTGGAGAGTTTACGAACATCCTTGTAATCTCTAACGAAACTACAGATCGCTATTTTCTCAAATACAGCGGTGAATGGAATCTAACGAAACACCATATCGTTATTGGGAAGAAAACTGTGCTTTGAACCCTTAATCCACCTCAATAGCGATACCTAGTTTCGTTAGAAAGAAACATGACCTTGCGGTCACCACCAATAATGAAAATGAAGAATGTTTAAAAGACGATACTCTCTACCCATGCTGGTAACGACAGGTCAGAGGTCGATAAAAATTTGGTGTTTAAAACCCGTGTTAGAAACCGATCTACTGCAGTGACGAGAATCGCCGATTGTGGTCACGAACACGTGTATAAATTTACACTCACTCCACTGCATGACCTGTACTATCCAAGTAATGAG
>DASYFA010000080.1:0-3407 GCA_036498705.1 Paenibacillus sp. | reverse complement strand
ATGAACATTCCCGTCTTTTCACAACTTTTGCCCGATATTGCACCCTCCAAGCGATTCTGTACACTTCTTTGCGATATTGCTCATAAGCGGTTTTTTGTTCTTTCAAAACTACCTCCCCCTTCCACTTTCATCTTCTACCTGTAGGGTAATTTCGAGGATAGTCATACAACCATTAATATGTCGGATGCTTATCATTATAACATTTCTTGAAATTATTGGTTGTATTTTGGGGCTATTATTTTCTCTATATAGTAAGAGCGATAATTTCAAAGATCAGAAGGTGGTTTTTGAATAGCTCTATGAAAGGGAACTTCAATGAGAGGAGGGCGTGAACATGCAAGTCGCTGATATCATATCCCTGGTCGCTAATGTTGGATTCCCCGTCACTCTGTGCTTCATCTTGGTTAAATATGTGTTGCAGAATGTGAATGACAAGCTCAACAGCATGAACAATGTACTGCAAGTTCTCTCCCAGGAGATCAAAAGCCTGGATGAGAAGGTTCATGAAGTGAAAGCCGTTGAACAAGCCGACTTCAAAAAAGGATGAGCCTGGTTCCTATCTGCACCACAATACCGGTAGCGTCCCACTTATCGCTTATGAGCCAAAATAGGGTGTCGAAGAGGAAGCAATCCATTAGCTCTTATTCACTGCTCGTGGATTACTTCCTCGTTTCAATGGATCACTAAAGTTCATCATTTCGTATATATTTAGCGTATGAACCAATCAATAATTTTAGAAGCGCCGCATATACTGGTTAATTCTTCGCTTTTAAGGTTGTAAACGGTTCGTTCAGCTGTAAATAGGCCTACACTATTATTGTCATATTATGTCGATTAAAGGTATAATTATTTCAAATTTCAATGAATAGGTAGGTCGATATATGAATCAATTAGACATCCTTATTGCAGCGGTACCTTATATCAAGAAGCTCGTCAAGGAAGATATTATGATTGGCATAACAGACTTGGAGAAATTTCTATTCTATATGCCTTCGCAAACAATAGATTTTGGCATTACACCAGGTAACCCTATTCCTAAGGAAGATGAGAACCTGCACAAAGCGCTGAATGGAGAGAATTCCGTTACACATCTTCCAGAACACATCTACGGATTTCCTATTATAGCTACAGCTTCTCCGATCTACGATGAACAAGGTGCCATTATCGGTGCACTCGCAACTGCAGAGTCTTATGAGAATAGACAAAAGCTAGAAGAAGGAATGCAGGTCATGAACTTGATCACCGGACAGTTGGTTGACATGGTGCAGACCGTCGCGGCACATGCCGAAGAGCTCACAGCTACGAGCGAGAATATTATGACCAACACCCGGCAAGCTGTAGAGAACTCGTCGGAGATTAACGAGACGGTTGGTTTCATTCAGGAGATTTCTAATCAGACGAACCTGCTCGGTTTGAATGCCGCGATCGAAGCGGCACGGGTAGGTGAAGCAGGAGCTGGATTCGGAGTTGTTGCCAAAGAGGTAAGGAAGCTGTCTGTCAGCACCAAAGATGCTAGCGCAAATATCGCTGCTACACTGCGAAGTGTTCAGGAGTCTATTCTGCAATTGGAGAGAGATTTCGAACAGATCGCCCACTCCTCTCAGGAGCAGGCCGTACTCGTGACCGACTTTATGAACGTCATCGAACAGTTAAATGAGTCCAACAACAACATGAAGAGTTTCATTGAAGGGTTAATCCGCTACTCCCAAGAGTAGAACCTGTCCATAATATAAAAGAAAGCCGCCTGCTCGCTATCCTTTTAGGGGATGATCCGAGCGGGCGGCTCTTATATGAAAATAACAATTTTACTCACTCAAATGGATATTTCAGCTTCCATTGATCTCTTATTTGATCGAGCAAGCCCATAATCGACAGTGACTCCTCCAGCGAGATCTGCGAGCTCTCCTTATCCCCCCGAAGCAGACATTCGCCCACTTCTTGTGCTTCAAAAGCATATCCGACCGAGGTCCGATCATCCGTAAATACTTCCTCTTCTGCACCTTCTACCTGCAGCGAAGCTGTTCTAGCATTAAAGAAGGATGGTACATGAATCATACCCTCCGTTCCATAAATATACGCCTCATTCGTCATATTTAGACGGATTGCGCCATGCAGAGATGCGCTTCGTCCAACGCCGTAATCGAGCAGAACCGAGAATTGCTCATCCACGCCAGTCTTTCCGATTTGCACTGCACTATGAATACGAACGGGATGAGTACCGAAGATCATCGAAGCAAAGGAGATGGGGTATATGCCAACATCCAACAGAGTTCCCCCGCCAAGCTGCGGATTCAATAGTCTACCCTCAGGATTCCATTCGGTGCGGAACCCGAACTCCGCCTTGACCAGCTTGATCTCACCGATCCGTCCTTCCTTAATCCATTCTCTCGTCTTCACAATCGCCGGTAAGAAGCGAGTCCACATGGCCTCCATGAGGAATAAGCCTTTCTTTCCAGCCAACTTGATCATCTCTTCCAGCTCAGAGCTGTTCACAGTAAATGGCTTCTCGCATAATACGGCTTTACCCGCTTGCAGGGCTGCCATGACATTGTCATGATGCTGCGGATGTGGCGTTGCTATGTAGACCACGTCTATCTCTGGGTCCTTTAATAACTGTTCATAACTACCGTACGCACGAGGTAGCCCGTGTCTCTTGGCGAATGCATCCGCATTCTCTTGGGTGCGAGAGGCTACGGCAAAACCTTCACCATTCGTTACATAAAGCAAATCCTTCGTGAACTGCTCAGAAATCCAGCCTGTACCTAAAATTCCCCACTTCAATTTCTTCCCTGCGAACTCTCCCATAACCCTTTACCCTTCTTCCATAGAATAATTTCCTGTTAGAGGTTGTTCTGCCAAGCTTGAATAATCTTAGCTGCCTTACAGAGCCTTAACGGTACGAAGCCACGCCTCAGCCATTAAGGCATGACCTGCTGCAGACGGATGCACACCATCCGGTGCCCAATAAGCTGGTTCCGCCTGTGATACAGCGCCTGCAAACAAACCATCGAGCGGAACGAGCAGTGCATCATATTCCTTCGCCAATTTACGTACAACCTGAATTTTTGGATCAAGATCGCAGCGCCAGGTCATACGATCTTCAGGCGTAGGCAATACGAAAGGCTCCATTAGAATCAACTTCGCACCGAGCCGCTCCTTAGTACGCTCCAGAATTTCCCGATAACCTGCTTCATACTTCTCAACCGAAGTTTCATCGTCATTGTCATATCACCGCCAAGTATCATTGATACCGATTAGGATGGATACCCAGGTCGGTCTCAGTGCGAGACAATCCTCTTCCCAACGGCTCTGCAGATTCACTACACGGTTGCCGCTAATCCCCCGATTGTAGAAGGTTAGCTTCTTCTCCGGATACAGATAACCAAGACGGGATGCGATCAGATTTG
>DASYFA010000079.1:0-2486 GCA_036498705.1 Paenibacillus sp. | reverse complement strand
GAAATGTCAGCCGCTTTCTGCGGATCCATCTTCTCCAATATCGCAACCTTACTGTCGTTACTCATGACGCTGAACATCTGTAAAGTCTCGTCCTCTGTCAGCTTGTCAAAAATCGCCGCTGCCTTACTTGGGCTCATTTCCGCATAGATTTGCGACAGCTTCTTAACTTCCTTCAAATAGTTCGCATCTACCTCTGTCTGGGCCGCTTTAGCTGAAGCGTCGCGCTCTGTATTCAACGCTTCCTGAAGCTTCTTCACCTGATCGGCTTGCTCCTGAGCCTTAGTACCAGCTGCCTGCAGTTGTGACTCTTGCTTGGCTAGTTGATCCTTAAGCTGCTTGATTGTCGCCTCAGAACTCTTCTCCTGCAGCTTGGTCTCCTGTTTCTTCTTCGCTTCAGGTGAGCCATCTTCAGGAATCCAAGTTCTTACGATAGGAATTTGCTTACCGAAGCCAAACAGCGTATCCCGGAAATTCATATTGAACAGTGCCATAAGCACCGTAAGCATAACAATGAGGAATATAATCGGTGTCACAAAGAATAAAAATCGCGTGAACCCTCCGCCTGATTCCTCCAGTTGTTCCTCTAGCTCTACCTCATTTTTGGCCATTTATATCCCCTCCTTCGTAAACCCATGCCCGTTACTTCTATAGAAGTAGTTTCTAGAACGTATTTCATTAGCGGGCTTTCATGGCAAACCGGACCGTAGCCATCTCGTCCAGTTCGTTTTGTTCCCGAAGAAGCATCTCGTGCTGGAATTTCTGCTGCGCCTTTTCCTTCGCTTTAAGCCACACTTTCTCATCGAGCATCTTGCCGGTCAATTGCGATTTCTTCTTGTCAACATTGAGTTCGGCCCGCTTTACTTCACCGGTCTTCTGCACAATGCACACTTCTAAGTAATCCACATAGTTCTGTAGCTCCTGCAGCTTAACTACCGAAGCCCTATTTTCCATTTCCGACTGAATCTCAGCCAAAGTATTCGTACGATCCAAGAAAAGCTGCTCCAGGGAACGCCGCTGGACCTCCAGTTCTCCCACGGCAGCGGAGAGCATCCATTCAGCCTGAGTTCTCTCATTAGACTTCAAATCTACGACTTTTTGATAGACATAACGGAACCTCATCCTAGTATCTGTCACTCCCTAGTAAATTCGGAAATTAAACGTTCCTGCGCTTCTGACAAGACTACCTTCTCATCCACTCTCTGCTTCGAAAAGGCCCAAATACTCTGAATATAGTTCAACGCTTCATCAATCTCCGCATTGGATCCTTGCTGATAGGCGCCGATATTAATTAGATCCTCGGAATCCTTATATACTGCGAGCAATCGCTTGTAGTTCTCGGCTGCATCGTTCAGTTCTCTAGGCACAATATCCTTCATAACACGGCTAATACTTGCCAAGATGTCAATAGCCGGGAAATGTCCCCTATTCGCAATATTCCGATTCAAAACAATATGTCCGTCAAGAATCCCTCGCACGGCATCCGCGATCGGTTCATTCATATCATCCCCATCAACCAACACGGTGTAGAATGCCGTAATTGAACCAACAGGGCCAGTTCCCGCACGCTCCATTAGCTTAGGTAGTGCGGCGAATACCGACGGAGTATAGCCGCGCATTGCTGGCGGTTCGCCAACAGCTAGTCCGACTTCGCGAAGTGCCATCGCGTAACGGGTGACTGAATCCATCATCAACATGACATTTAATCCACGATCACGGAAATATTCAGCGATCGTCGTTGCGATCAGTGCACCCTTCATACGGATGAGCGCTGGTTGATCAGATGTCGCTACGACAACGACCGAACGCTCCAGCCCTTCCGGTCCGAGGTCACGTTCGATAAAGTCCCGTACCTCTCGGCCGCGTTCCCCTATCAGCGCGATAACGTTAACATCAGCTGAAGTATTACGGGCAATCATGCCCATCAGCGTACTCTTTCCAACCCCTGATCCAGCAAAGATACCGACGCGTTGACCCTTACCAATGGTGAGTAAGCCGTCGATCGCTCTGACACCGATACTGATCGGCTCTTCTACCCGTGGACGGTTCATTGGATTGATTGGCTTCGCAAAAGTGGAATAATGACCTAGTCTGGAAGGCAGCAATGACTCATCGAGCGGCTGCCCCAGCCCATCCAATACCTTGCCCAAGAGCTCAGAGCCAACTTGCACAGTGAGCGGCTTCCCAGTTCCGACGACGTCGCAGCCCGGTCCGATGGCGTGCAGCTCACCGAGTGGCATCAGCAGCACCTTGTTATCTCGGAATCCGACGACTTCAGCCATGAGAGGTTGCGATGATTTATTCGGATATATGTAACAGACATCGCCAACGCTTGCATCCGGTCCTTCGGATTCAATCATCAGGCCGATGACTTGTGTGACTTTGCCATTAACACGCACAGGATCAAGTTGTCTTAGGTGCTCGATATAACGCGATGAATTAATGGTTGTCATTTCTTCGTCCCCTATTCCTCAGTCTGCAGCGAGATA
>DASYFA010000078.1:0-3645 GCA_036498705.1 Paenibacillus sp. | reverse complement strand
TCAATCCCATAACCACGCTTAGCCCTGTCTCCAACCCGCTCAAGAACGAGCTTACTCCTGGACTATTCAGCAGTTCACTTACTTTCTGAATAATAGGATCCAAACCGCGGATTGCCGTGTTTTTGATGCTATTGAAATGGTCATTGAACGTTTTCGGAAATTCAGAGAACTTACTATTGATTTGATCGGATGCCGCGAACATCGCATTTTTGATAACGTCAGAAGATAGCGCACCACTAGATGATAGTTTCGCCAGTTCCTCTCTCGACTTTCCGGTGTAATCGGAAACTGCCTGGGCTATCATTGGGGCGTACTCCATCATGGAGTTAAAGTCACCACCGCTGAAACTTCCAGTGGACATCATTTTCGTGAGGCTGTTCATGCCGGACTTCGGATCACCTCCGCCCATACGTATGGACTGCTGAGCCAATTCATGAAAAGCTATCATTTCATCATTACTTTTGAATGAATCTGGAGCCATTTGACCGAGTTGACTAATCTGTGCCGCCACATCCATATAATTCCCCCGTGATCGTTGGGCCGAAGCAAATACTTTATCCTGCAATTGCTTGGTCGTCTGGAGATGATCATTGATCGCATCAAGACGAGTGAATGTATTTACATAAGCATCGCTGAAATCCATCGATGATTTTAAATCTGAAACCACATCAGCAGCTTTTGAGAACAACTTAATTACATTGGCACCCATCTTTTTGGTCTTCTCATTTAAGTTTTCCTGGGCTACGGTAGCAGCTTTAATGTTCTTCTTGAAATCTTCCTCTACTACAGTGTATTCAACGTCAATTATTTCCGGCGGTCTTTCTAGCCTAGAAACAATACTCTTACCCGCAGGATCAATTATTGTAATTTTAGGTTCATATGTTACGGGTACTGGCAGAGTAGGCAATCGAGGAATGATAGATGTAGTAGAGTCAAACAGTGCAAGAGCCGTAGACATCGTCGTCAATAGAAATCTACCTCCCTTCAAAAATAGTAAAAGCACCCTCATTAAGAGAGTGCTTGAAAGCTCTAAGCTAAAAAACTCACCTTTTCGTCGCCTGCTTCTCCGACTGAATCCGCACCTGAATCATCGCAATCAGCGCGGCCTTCTTGCGCGGCTCAAGTTCGACGAAGTCCCAAGGCATAATGCGAAGCTTGTGGAGGGCGTAGTAGGCATAGTTCGCCTCACCGTCGCCCTCTTTAATTAGTTTTTTACTTCTTCAGCGAGCTCGTTAACATCTCTGTCAAAGCCGTTAACTTCCTGCACTTTCTGCAGAAGCGTCGCATATTCTCCAGGCAGCAGCATCTTGCGCAGCAATTGATCAGCACCGAGTACGCCATAGGATTTCTGCAGCTCGGCATCCTTCAAATCCGGGTATACGACACTGGCCACGACGAGCTTGGCCAAATATTCATCGGAGTTCGTATCCAAAGTAACGATGCCCTTCTCCTTAATCTTGCGCTGTGAAGATTTGCGAATTGCCTCGTTCTCGTCCTCGGTCATACTACGCAGCTTCCATGGAACCGGCTTGCCCGCTTCATTCTTGAAACGGGGTGAGATGATGACTTCCTCAGAAATTTCCGACACTACATTTTGTGCAAAAAACAAACTTAAATTGCTCATGCTGCTCCTCCTTAAATTCCTTGGATTGTATTGAACGAGTCAAGAATATCGTAGTCCTCGAATGTGAACGGCAATTCCTCATCCAGCATATCGTCACTGGTCGCATCAAGCTTGGCTGCGATGACACTGTCGAGATTACAATTTTTCAGAATAACGGTCTGTTTGCCCGCCGAACTACCCGGCTGCTCATTCACGATCTGCAGATCGAACCAGAAATCCTTACCTGTGCGAATATAGTCGCGCATCAATTGGCGGAATACGGAAGATACATAATAAATCGTTAATGTACCGCTACCCTTCCAACCCGCGGAGCGCTGTGGTGTATTCGTCTTGCCGAGAACAGGTACGTCGACCTTATTCTTCTCGATCGTCGCTTCGATCGTCTTCGCATAGAACAACTCTTCATTCCGCCCCTCGATAATGACGAACGCCTTCCCTTGCTTCCCACTTACTGCATCCTGTTTATTAAAAAATGCCATGGTCTGTCCCTCCTTATTGAACTGAAATGCTCATATAAATTTTCTCTGCACTATCCACCGGCTGAACAGCGAGCTGAATCCAGACAGCATCCACATCCTGGCCTGGCAATACCTCGATATCACTCTGTGAATCGAAATTCTGAATTGCACCGATTCCTTGCAGATTATCCAGGTAGCTGATCACTTCGCCTTTCAGCAAATTGCGTCCATCCGCATTGTTGTCCGTCTTACCGATATAATTTTGGCTAAAAATAGACTGGATGTCCTTCGCCATAGAATCGAGTACGCGCAGCACCCGGTTTTTGCTGAATTTCTTATCCTTATCAGCTGTAAAGGACGTCAATGTGTTAATGTCCTGCTCGATAATCACACGCCCGTTAACGACACTGAGTACCATTTCACCCTGATTCAAGGCTTGTACGATCTCCGAATTTGTATATTTCGGTGCTACATCGACGGCATTCGGAATTTCCGTATAGGTGAGCGACTCATTCACATTCGCCGCCGCTTCCATCGCCGCGATCTCCCATAGCAAATAGATAGGCTCTACTGTCAGGCCATCTCCAGTAACGATCCCGTTTTTCAGACTTATGACGCCTTCGTAATTGGCCGCAGGATAGTCATATACCACGGTCTGGAATTTCTTCCCTTCCTGTTCGCGCAGCCGTTTGGTATAGGCAACCGCCAACTGCTTCACAGCACTGTCGTCTAAAGGAATACCGAGAACATTGAAATCCTCTGCCTCAAACGCCGCCAATGCGTCGGAGTATTCTCCCGCACCTCCACTGCCGTTCGCTCCGCCTTCCAGAGAAGTTCCCGCTGTTTCCGTCAATGCGCCACTCCCTGAGAATTCGACGAATTCATTACCCAATAGCCTCTCAGCCGTCTCAACGGTTTGCACATCCACTTTTCCACCATCAATAAGCGTCTTCACCTCGAAGAAGCCTTCATAGTCCAGACTGGACTGAATGACGATCTGCAGATCATTGCCTCTTGTACCGCCATGTTTTGCCGTCGCCGTCAGAGTTCCAAGCTTAGCAGTTGCCTTCACGGCACCTTCAGCACCAAGCCGATAAATCAGAACTTTACTGGCATGGGCCATTGCCGCCGTAATGTGGCGAATCCGCGCATCCGTTGGCTGGAAGCCAAGCGAAGGCAAGCACTGCTCCAGGAAGGTCTCGCTATTCAGGACTGTAATTCCACTCTTGCCCCAAGGAAGCGGTGCCGGGAATGCCGCGATACCACGCTCCCCAATCGTGCCAAACGCCTTTGCCTCCGATTTGAAATTGATATAAACGCCAGGTCTTACCTTGTTCTGAACTGTAAATGTTCCACCCGCCATTTTTATTTCACTCCTCTATGTTTAAATTGATTCATTTTTTCTTCTGCTTCTGCTCTTGAATACTTTTGGCCATCCTCTAGCACGACCGACAAAATATCTTTTTGCACTCCTGAATAGGCCTGTGAAGCCAGGAATTGCGCTTTGGAGAACGCAGTGGCATTATGCGTCTCGGCTGGCTGGTACACACCAGTCTCCAAACC
>DASYFA010000077.1:0-6982 GCA_036498705.1 Paenibacillus sp. | reverse complement strand
AACTCTTGACATAGTACACAGGAGTATGATACATTTATTGTCGGTTATTATTTAGGATTGCAAGCAGAGGCCGTGGCTTCTCACCTGTCCGACGTATTGTTGGCTGGTATTGATCCGTTAATTGATGAATGTATATTCATGACGAATTGACGATCAAATGGGATGCGGGCGTTAACCTGCATCCCTTTTCTTTTGAAGATATCGGTCTTAAGATCAGAATATTTTTCGGAGGTGGAGTACTATCAGTAAGGAACATATGATCAATGATGAGATTCGTGCGAAGGAAGTCCGTTTGGTAGGCGCTGAAGGCGAGCAGATCGGCATTAAGCCGCTGCGTGAAGCACTGCAGATGGCCGTGGACTTGAATCTTGATCTGGTTAACGTAGCCCCAACAGCTAAGCCGCCGGTGTGCCGGATTATGGACTATGGCAAATTCCGCTACGAGCAGCAGAAGAAAGAGAAGGAAGCTCGCAAGAATCAGAAGGTTGTCGATGTCAAGGAAGTTTGGTTCCGTGCTAACATCGAGGAACATGATTACCAGACTAAGCTTCGTAATGTCATCAAATTCCTGAAGGATGGCGATAAGGTAAAATGTTCGGTCCGCTTCCGCGGCCGGGAAATTACCCATGCTGATATCGGGAAGAAAATCCTTGACCGTGTCAAGGAAGAGGTCACAGAAATCTCTTCAGTTGAGCGCATTCCAAAATTGGAAGGCCGTAGCATGATTATGATTTTAGCACCTAAAAGCAATTAATCGAGCGTAGCATCAGTAGATTGTTCTCTAAGCAATCTCAGTTGATGGGCGCCGTATCACACAATTTGAGGGGGATATACCATGCCTAAAATGAAAACCCACAGCAGTCTGAAAGGACGCTTCAAAATTACTGGAACTGGTAAAGTAAGACGCTACAAAGCGAACCGCAACCACTTGCTGTCTCACAAATCCAAACGCGGCAAACGCGTATTGGCTAACAGCCCAGTAGCTTACTCGGGTGACGTTAGCCGTTTGAAACAGCAGCTTGCAAATTTGAAATAATCTAACATAACTTTTCTGGGAGGTTTATTAATATGGCAAGAGTAAAAGGCGGATTCGTGGTTCGTCGTCGTCATAAAAAAGTATTGAAATTAGCTAGAGGTTACTTCGGTTCGAAACACCGCATCTACAAAACAGCTAACGAGCAAGTCATGAAATCCATGCAATATGCATACCGTGATCGTCGCACGAAAAAACGCGATTTCCGCAAATTGTGGATCGTGCGTATTAACGCGGCTGCACGTATGAACGGCTTGTCTTACAGCAAAATGATGCACGGCCTTAAATTGGCTGAAGTGAACATCAACCGTAAAATGCTTGCTGATCTTGCTGTGAACGATCTTGAAGCGTTCAACTCTTTGGCAAACGTAGCTAAACAAAAAGTCAACGTTTAATTTAAAATAAGCAGAAACAGGCATCCTTTTTGGGATGCCTGTTTTTTTTCTTTTTAAGGCGATGGCATATGCGGATAGAATGGTCGTTGAATAAGCTGAAGGAAGATAGGGCGCGCTCCAGAGCACGAAAATGGGCGCTTTGTCAGGGATTCATGGAGGACTCTGGAAGGAGGTTATATGATGGGGAGAACAGTGACTAAGAAGGAAGCCGAGAAATGGATTGGCAAATCCATCGTTGCTTACAAGAAGGATGGCGGAATCGTAACTGGCAAGCTCGTGAAGATCAGCGGCAATCGTCTGGTGCTGCGGCAGAATTCGGGTAAAAAGGTGAAGACGAAGGCGCTAATCCCACTAGTATTATTCGATTTGCTCGCGATCGGAACTGCACCTTACGCCTTTGGCGGCGGATATGGTCCATACGGCGGTGGAGGATACGGTGGATACGGTGGGCATGGCGGATATGGTGGATATGGTGGATATGGGTATGGTGGCCAGCCAAATGGATATGGAATTAGGCCATTTTTCTAAGACCTTTCATCCTCGTATGGGAAGTGTCTTCTCCAGTTCATAACACTCTGATTGATCGATATAGCGAATAGTCTTGTATCCGAGCTTGCGATAGAAGGTATGGGCTCGAGAATTGCCTTGATCGACCATCACCTTGGCCCGTCTGCACCCGCGTGAACCGGCATAGTGCTCCGCTTGGGACATCAGTGTTTTCCCCAGTCGCTGCCGCCGATGTGCGGGTGCGACTGCCATCATGTCAATATATAACAGTTCCCCGTGAATCATAAAGTGAATAAAGGCAACTGAATCGGCTTCATAATAGGGCGAAGACACCAGCGTAATACCACGTGACAACCGTTTGGGAAGGTCTTTGAAAATCGTAGCTATTTCCTCAGGCGGAAGGTGGGAATAGGGAACAAGTTCCTTTTCGATCAAATCGATAATGACAGGGTCATCCTGCCTGGGCCTTCGATAGCGGATCATTCAATCAACCTCCTTTAGTGTACTGCATGCGCCTGATTTATAGCGGGAATATGCTAAAAATTAGGCGTTATTTTTTATCATATGACACTAGGGGGGAGAAGGGTTCCAATCGGGATGAGGACTATCTACCTTGATTTTGGTTAGAAAAAAAGGGTATTGACTCTTGATGTAAAGTGATCATATAATGTTTCTAAACATTTTCATGACAAAATATTGAATCGGCGATGAAGAGGACGAAGGTTTAGGGGCTCTTTGCTCAGAGAGTGGATGGATTTGCTGAGACCACCACCAATATCCCTTAAATACGAGCTCACCTCGGAGCTGTTTTCCTGAAAGGCTAGCGAACTTATCTTTGGTAAAGTTCAGCGAAACTTATTAGGGAGAATCGTCAGGTCTGCGTTAGAGACCACAGGTAAGCGCGAGAAGGCAACGGATCGCGAATACTTGTCAAGGCTTGATGCTGTGAAGTGTCAGGTAAACATGGGTGGTACCACGGAAGTAATAACCTTTCGTCCCTCGAAATAGGAGACTATTTCGGCGGATGGAAGGTTTTTTGTTGTATTTCAAATTTGATGATCAAAGATGTTGTAAATCTTGGAAGGAGGATGACTGATGAGCGCGCAAATTCCAGCAGAGCGGTCTACAGAACAATTAAGAGAGAAATGGATGAAACCAGAAGTCATTTCAGGTTCAGAAATTTTGCTTCGCAGTTTGCTATTGGAAGGTGTCGAATGTGTCTTCGGTTATCCGGGTGGCGCGGTCCTGTACATTTATGATGCGATGTACGGATTCGATGATTTCCACCACCTGTTGACCAGACATGAACAAGGAGCGATTCATGCGGCAGATGGCTACGCACGCGCCAGCGGCAAAGTAGGAGTTTGCATCGCGACCTCCGGACCAGGAGCAACCAATACAGTAACGGGAATTGCTACCGCCTATATGGATTCAGTTCCACTGGTAGTGATTACCGGTAACGTGGCGACTAGCCTGATTGGAACAGATGCTTTCCAGGAAGCAGATATTACGGGCATTACGATGCCAATTACGAAGCATAGTTACTTGGTCAGAAATGCAGAGGACCTGCCACGGGTTATCCACGAGGCATTCCATATTGCCAATACCGGGCGAAAAGGCCCTGTACTGATCGATATCCCGAAGGATGTATCAGCACAGAAAGTAAGGTTCGAGCCTGTTCATTCGGTGGACCTACGCGGTTACAATCCAACAGTTGTACCGAATCGCCTTCAGCTTGATAAGCTGGTGGCTGCGATCTCCGAAGCGGAGCGGCCGGTGATTCTGGCTGGCGGAGGTGTTGTCTATTCCGGAGGACACGAAGGGTTACTCGAATTCGTCAACCGATCAGGTATTCCGATCACGACGACATTGCTTGGATTAGGCTCTTTCCCAAGCGGACATGATCTGTGGATGGGAATGCCAGGTATGCACGGTACTTATTCCGCGAATCAAGCGATTCAGCAATCAGATCTTCTGATCAGCATCGGAGCTAGATTCGATGATCGCGTGACTGGGCGTCTCGATGGGTTCGCACCGCATGCGAAGATTGTTCATATCGATATTGATCCAGCGGAGATCGGCAAGAACGTCAAGACGGATATCCCGATTGTTGGTGATGTGAAGACTGTACTTGAAATGCTGAATCCGATAGTCGGATATAGTAGCAAGGCTGATGCTTGGAGAGCACAGATTAGTAGCTGGAAGCAAGAGAAGCCGTTCAAGTATAAAGATTCCGAGGAAATGCTGAAGCCACAATGGGTCATCGAGTTGTTGAATAACACGACTCAAGGCGAGGCGATTGTAACGACCGATGTAGGTCAGCATCAGATGTGGACGGCTCAGTATTATAAATTTAACCAGCCGCGTTCCTTCATCACTTCGGGCGGACTTGGTACGATGGGCTTCGGCTTCCCGGCAGCGGTCGGCGCGCAAATGGCTTATCCTGATCGACTGGTCATCTCGATTAACGGCGATGGTGGAATGCAGATGTGTGCGCAGGAGCTTGCGATCTGTGCAATCAACAAAATTCCAGTGAAGATCGTGGTCATTAACAACCAAGTACTAGGAATGGTAAGGCAGTGGCAGGAACTGATATACGACAACCGCTACAGCCATATCGATCTTGCTGGCAGTCCGGATTTCGTGAAACTGGCTGAAGCTTACGGAGTTAAGGGACTTAGAGCTACCAGCAAGGAAGAAGCTGAACGTGCTTGGCAAGAAGCGCTTGATACCGACGGACCAGTGCTGGTGGAATTCGTGGTTCACAAGGGAGAAAATGTATATCCGATGGTTCCTCAAGGCTCCACCATTGATCAAATGCTGATGGGGGACTGTGAATGATGACGAAGTACCATGTTATTGCCGTATTAGTGAACGACCAACCAGGTGTTCTGCAGCGCGTGTCCGGATTGTTCGGACGCCGCGGCTACAACATCGAGAGCATTACGGTAGGTCAGTCGGAGGAGCCAGGATTGTCTCGGATGGTCATTGTTACTCAAGGAGATGACACGACGCTGGAGCAGATTGAGAAGCAGCTCTATAAGCTGATCGATGTCATCAAGGTTGTTAATTTAAGTGCCAATCCGATGGTATCTCGTGAATTGGCGCTGATCAAAGTGAAAGCAGAGCCGGCGGAGCGACCAGAAATCATGGGCGTCGTGGAGACATTCCGCGCCGCAGTCGTAGATATCGGCCCAGGTAGCATGATGGTTCAGGTCATTGGCGATACCGAGAAGATCGACGCTATGATCGAGCTACTCCATCCTTACGGTATCCGCGAGTTGTCGCGGACCGGCGTAACAGCAATGACGCGCGGTTAACTATTTTAAATTCATTGTACGTAATACCTTCCGTTCTGTGAGCGGGGGTTTGAGAGGAGCAGCCCAGTCAAAGCCTGTACTGCGCTGACGCTGCGACGGCCCTCTGAAGCACCCGCTTAACAGGCGGAGGATCAAATTTATGGGACATGCTGCAAGCAGTCCGACATTATTTAGGAGGGTTATTATTATGGCAGTTACTTTGTATTATGAACAGGACGCAGAACTTAGTGTTTTGAAAGGAAAAACAATCGCAATTATCGGTTATGGCAGCCAAGGCCATGCTCATGCACAAAACTTGCGTGAAAGCGGCTTGAACGTAATTATCGGCCTTCGTGAAGGCAAATCCTTCAACAAAGCCAAAGAGGATGGATTCGAAGTACTGTCTGTAGCTGAAGCTACCAAGCGCGCTGATGTGGTACAAATCTTGATGCCGGATGAGACTCAAGCTTCCGTATACAACAGCGAAATCGCTCCGAACTTGAAGAAAGGTGCAGCACTTCTGTTCGCTCACGGCTTCAACGTTCACTTCGGCCAGATCGTTCCTTCCCAAGACAATGACGTATTGCTCGTAGCTCCTAAATCTCCGGGACATATGGTTCGTCGTACTTATGTAGAAGGCTTCGGCGTACCAGGCTTGATCGCTGTACATCAAGATGCTACAGGCAAAGCGAAGGAAATCGGACTTGCTTATGCTAAAGGGATCGGCTGTACTCGTGCTGGGGTTATCGAGACTTCCTTCCGTGAAGAGACCGAGACTGACTTGTTCGGTGAACAGGCTGTATTGTGCGGTGGCGTAAGCGCCCTGATCAAAGCAGGCTTTGAGACTTTGACAGAAGCTGGTTATGCGCCAGAAATGGCATACTTCGAGTGCTTGCATGAGCTGAAGCTGATCGTTGACCTAGTCTATGAAGGTGGATTGGCAACAATGCGCGATTCCATCTCCAACACGGCTGAATATGGCGACTATGTAACAGGCCCTCGCATCGTGACTGACGAGACGAAGAAGGCGATGAAGGAAGTATTGGCAGATATCCAACAAGGTAAATTCGCTCGCGACTTTATCCTTGAGAACCAATCGAACCGTGCATTCTTGACGGCAACTCGCCGCAACGAGGCAAACCATCCGATCGAAGTAGTAGGTAATGAGCTTCGCGGACTTATGCACTGGATCAAAAAATAATATCTTTCCCGTTATACATTTCATCGAGCGTCATATGAATATAGCGTAATGACGTATATTGACTTCAAGTTATCGCTTTAAGCCATTACGGAGTTAAAGTATCCATACCCTCAATGCGGCCGTGCTCTACGCGTGTGCCGCATTGAGTTTTATTGGTAGTTTGTACAGGAGGTGTACATAGTGCGCAAAATTTATATGTTTGATACAACACTGCGGGATGGAGAACAATCCCCGGGAGTGAATCTGAATACCCGTGAGAAATTGGAAATCGCCTATCAATTGGAGAAGCTTGGCATTGATCGGATCGAGGCGGGCTTTCCGGCAGCTTCGCCGGGTGACTTGGCAGCGGTAAATGCGGTTGCCCGGTCCATCAAAAGTTCGACGATCATCGGCTTGTCCCGTTCGCGGACGCAGGATATCGATGCAGTAAGAGAGGCGCTACAGGGAGCGGAAGATCCCTGCATTCATATTTTCCTAGCTACCAGTCCGATTCATCGCAAGTATAAGCTTAAGATGGAGAAGGATCAGGTGCTGGAAACGGCACAGG
>DASYFA010000076.1:0-5352 GCA_036498705.1 Paenibacillus sp. | reverse complement strand
GTTCATCTTTTTGCTATATATCGCCTTCGAAATTCAGGTAGATCGATTTCCCAACTTATACCCAATCCCTTTTATCGGTTAATACGAGGCATTAAATTAGAAAAATGAGGTAATGTTTAGATTAACATTGGAAATCCCGCTATACATAAGGACTTGAATATCCCTGATAAAAACTCTATATTTTTCATATTGCATGTCCTTCTTTCTTTCGACTGTAAATTACGCCAATATATGAGGTCATTCATGAAAATTAAAAAGCATTTATATCCGATCATGATTATCGTATCCGTGTTATATATCTTGTATGTCACGTACATGAATCTGTTCTATGATCCGCAGGCTACTTCTTTCCTTCGTCATAAAATAAACCTGCAACGCCCCTTACATATCCCGATCTGGTTGAATGTCATGTATATTCATGTTATTTTCGCGTGCTTAGCGATGCTTGCTGGGGCCATCAATTTCTCCAAACACACGCAGCGCAAATTCCGCAAATTTCATAGAATGAACGGCTATCTCTACGTCATCTCCGTCTGTATGGTCGACATCACCTCGGGTTACATGGCACCTTTCTCGACAGCAGGGAAAATAAACAGCATCGCCTTTAACGCCGTGAATATGATTTGGCTGGCCATGACGATAACGGCGCTCGTCTATATTAAGCGCAAGCAACCGGTCAAGCATCGTCATTGGATGGTGCGCAGCTATGCGTTTTGTTTTACGAATTTATTCATTCATCTCTTCACGTTTATCCTCCATAACGGAACAGGGCTCCCCTATGAACTCAGTTACACGATTGGGGTGTATGGTGCGATATTCACGAATCTCGTGTTAGCTGAAATCGTTATTCGCTATATTATGACAAGCGCAGTGAACCAGCAAGAAGAGTCTACAGCATAGACTGAATCACATATGCAATGTCCAAAAACATTAATTGATAATGATTATCACAAGGAGAGAACCTATGCCATTATCCTCTTCGACTTTCAAAGAGTCCGCCCCTGTCCTCCCTCCATTCCATGTGCCCATACGTATGTTCAGATTGGGTGAAGAAGCACTTAATATACGTCAGAACGATTTAGAGCCTTGTTACCGAATTCTAATCATAGGGGATGGAGAAGGAATACTCCATATGGATGAACAATCACACCCAATATCAAGAGGAAGCCTATTCCTATCGAATACCGAGCCGCAACTAATGTTAGAATGCAAGAAGCAGTCTCTCTTGCGTGGGATCTATATAGAATATCGATGCCTATCCATGGACGGCCCCCAAGCTTATGGACTGAAGCATCCTGCACCTCTACATCGTATTCCAGCCGAGATCCTAAGCCTTGCCGAAGAACTCGAAAGTATCTGGCGGGATCCACAGCTCGGGGGGCCTTTTCGAATGCAACAACTATTTATTGAGCTGCTTCGCGAGATATCAACGGAGCTTGAATCCAGACAACCTTCATCCCATTCGTGGATAGAACAAGCTTTGCTCTATATAGAAGCAAATTTCAATAAAGATCTTACACGAGATCAGATGGCCGATCTGGCAGATGTCAGCCCAGAGCATTTCTCACGCATGTTTCGTAAGCACACTGGGCGTACCTTTAATGCCTATCTGACGCTGCTTCGGATTCGCTGTGCGCAAAAACGCATCTTGACCGGTTCCCCGGACTTGAATACGCTGGCCCAAGATGTAGGCTATAAGGACGGCTTTTATTTAAGCCGCAAATTCAAAGAATCCGTAGGCATATCACCGACAGCCTATAAACGCCAACCCAAACGAATCGTCGCGTTGAACCTCAACCATACCGCCATGCTATTGGCACTAGGCATCAGACCGGAGCTAGGTGTCTATACGCCCTGGCTGGAGCAGGCTCAAAACAAGAAAAACATGAGCATAGGAAGCAATTTTAATCCAAACGCATACACGCCCGCTGCCTACAATGATGCCGTCTCTTCCTCCCACCCGGATGTCATTATTAGCTACAATACGGCAGAAGAGAACAAGAGCCTGCTTTCCTTAGCACCAATTCTAGAATTGCCGTTCAAGACGATGAGTTGGCGCGAACAATTCCGCCTGATTGCAGATACGATGAATATGCAATCGATAGCAGATGATTGGCTCTCGCAGTATGACGAGCTCGTCGATCGTATGAACAATCAACTTGACCGCGTACTTGGTGAGCGGGGAACCGCTGTTGTCTGGGAAATCTGCCCGCGCAAAGCTTACTGTTTCAGCAGTAGTTATGGTCGGGGAAGCCAAATTCTGTATCATGATCTCGGCTTTCGCCCTCCATCGCGGCTTGTGGAGCGACATATAACCGCGCATGGGTATCTTGAAGTAGACATTGAATCTATCGCTTCGTATCCAGCAGACCATATCTTCATTACTTCGCTGCCTTCCTATCAAGATGATCAACAACGCGTAAATCGATTATTCCATTCACAGAAATGGTGTGACTTAGAGCCAGTCCGCCGCAATCGCGTATATCTGATGAACCAGCCCGAATTGTTCTTCGGATATGACCCCATCTCTTCACAAGCACAACTACACGAGCTGATGAAGGCGCTAACGACACATCACAAATATGCATGAGCAGACATCATGTTTAGGCATAGTCATTTAAAGGGATAGGCTGTAAAGTTTATTTGAGAATGATTATCATTATCGTTATATGAGGGGGATTCAACGTGTTTTCTATACATCAATTCAGCAGACGCAGTCTAGCACTTATCACTACCATGCTTATACTGGCATGTATCGTCACCGCTTGCGGATCAGCAGAGGCAGGGAACAATGGTAAGGAAACTGCACAGACTGCAGCTACGACTCCATCGCAAGAAGCGAGCGAGCGTCCATCGGAAGAACCGAAAGTTAGAACGGTCTCTACCATTCATGGAGATATCGAAATTCCGGTTCATCCGCAGCGAATCGTGGCTGAAGAATATTTGGGCAGTCTTATCGCTCTAGATGTTATTCCGGTTGGTGCACCGGGCCTCACGATACAAAATTATTATTTCAAGGAATCTCTGGTCGGCGTTGCGGATATAGGGAACTACGGGAAGCCTTCGGTCGAGAAGGTCGTTGAACTGAATCCCGACCTCATCATCACGGGCAATGGGGATAACTACGATCAACTTAGCAAAATCGCACCCACGGTCGTGATTCCATACGGCGATTTAAAGAATGCGCACGAAGAGTTAACTTACTTTGGTACCCTGTTCGGCAAGGAAAACGAAGCCAAAACCTGGCTGGAGGGATATGACCGGCGCATAGTGGCAGCCAAAGCCAAAGTCGATGCCGCCATACCGGCTGATTCCTCATTCAGCATTATGGAAGATGGACAAAAATCGACTTGGGTATATGGCGATAACTTTGGCCGGGGCGGCCAACCCATCTATCAAGCCTTAGGACGTAAACCGCCAGCCGAAGTTGCTGATGAAATCATCAAGAAACAATGGGCCGAGATCTCGGCCGAAATGTTAAGCAAATATGCCGGTGATTATATTATCATGACTTCCAACCATCGTACGATTGAAGACTTCAAGGCCGATCCGATTTGGGGCAGCCTTCCCGCAGTAAAGAACCATCATATGTATGTATGGCCCGAAGAGCGATCCTGGTATTATGATCCGCTAGCCGTTCTTACACAGACGGAAGAATTAGCAGACTGGCTCTCCAAACAAAAATAATCACACGATAAAGGCGCTTGGGCCACAGTTTTGTAATCTAACTCATAACTGTGACCCAAGCGCCTTATACCTTATCCACCCCCTCTCGCAATCGGATTCTCCGGATAGCTCACCCAATCGCTCCAGCTTCTTATCCCCCACGAACCCTATACTTTTCTTTGTATTGGTGAGAAAATTTGATCTGTAAGAAAAAAATAATACAGGAGGAAGTATATGATTCCAGAACGTCTATCTGCTTATTACTCAGTAACCCCCTTATTGGGTGAAATAACGGAATGGTCACTTTTGAGGAAATGGTCACTTTCGGAAGTATACAGGGTAAGATTGAAATCAGGTGAATCTCGTATTATCAAATGGGGTGGAAAAGAGATGGCTGGGGAAGCAGCCATTTACCAGCGGCTAGTGAGTCCCTTGAAGATAAGATCGCCCCACATTTATGGCTATTTTCAATTGGGAAATAGCGCAATTATGATTATGGAGGATGTTGGAAGAGATAATTTGGAACAGCAGCCCAGCCCAGATCTTTTTCTAGAAGCAGCAAGGGAGTTAGCAAGACTACGAGAGGCAGCATCGGCTAATCTGGAGAAAAACCTTCCAAGCGAAATCATTCGTTCATACACGGTATCGGCCGCAGACTTGCTTGCACTTTTAGATGATCTTCTTCGGTCGCCCCGTCTTTCGGGAAGCAATACGCTTTTAAAACTACAAATCACATTTCCACGCGATCTTAATAAGTTGTATCAGACACTCCCTCTTACGCTGGTCCATCATGATTATCATGCTAAGAACCTTTTAATTCAGGGGAATTGCATTATGCCGATTGACTGGTCATTAGCATATTTAAGTCCTCATCTCGGTGATTTATATTGTTTAGTTACTGAAGCATGCGCTTGGAGCAACGTATCGAAGCAGAATGTTCTATCCGCATTTGGCAATGAGGTTCGGACTGATTTATCTGTAGAAGAGCTTAGCTGGCAAGTAAGAGTCGGTGGGATATGTTGGCTTATTAAGACTCTGAAATGGCTTGTATATGGAGGGACTGACACCATTCCGGGTTCAGAAGCGTGGATCCCTGATTTGATGAACGATTTAGAAGGCCTCATGGAAGAGACCGACTAAAGTTCTTGTTTGCATGCTGTCGAACGGAAAGCCCAAAATAGGGCTGTGAACAGCCCACCTCTTGGCAACCTGTCAGAGCCCTTGAGCCCGTGCAGAGACTCACTTGGCCGTCGACATACCATTCGTTCGCTCCAAAATATCAAATAACGCCTCATTGAATTTCTCCTTCTGGTTAAGCATGGCAATATGGCCCGCATCCGGAATGGAGTAAAACAGCTTGAGCGGCGCTTGTATTGTTGAAAAGAATTCCTGTGCCAGCGGATAAGGTGTTTGCCAGTCCTGCTCGCCATGGATATAAAAGACAGGCACTTCAAATGTTGCGCCCATAGATGACAGATCGAACGATTCCATTAAATATTTCCAAATATGACGATGTCCATCACCAAAAGCTCCGGAGATGAAAAAATATCTCATATCCTTGAGCGTATAAAATGGTGAACATAAAGCATTGATGATAAGCTCTATCGTAGGTCCAGCCGATAACTTATATTTTCTCTGAAATTTTCGAACCTTCATAAGTTTCCTGATCATTTCGTCATCGAATGC
>DASYFA010000075.1:0-3470 GCA_036498705.1 Paenibacillus sp. | reverse complement strand
CGATGCTGGTGGTATCATTATCATCGATTTCATTGATATGGATCGGGAAGAGCATCAGAGCGAGGTACTAGACATGCTGGAATCTTCACTGGACGGGGATCGGACGCAGCATCATGTTCTGGGCTGGACCAAGCTAGGCCTGCTCGAGATGACCCGTAAGCGGGTACGGGAAGAAAGTGTATTGCAGTTGAATGATTAATCAATTCCCCGATCGTTAATACAAGGAGAACACAAAGAAACCACACATCAAATCGAAGTGTGGTTTCTTTGTGTTTGCTATCTATATAATGACGGGGATTCCAGCAACGTCTTGAAATTTGCCGTCCCGGCTTCGATCTCCCACTTATCTAAATATAGGATATACGCTTTGCTATAATCAGTTCCGAACATGAACATATAGTGGTATAAACCCAGGATCTTATTTCAGGATACCTAATATGTATAATTATTACAATCATGATAAGAACGGAACAGTGATTACTATAAAAATTGATTGATATGTATAAGAAAAGCCGGATCCAGAGATATTTCTCTAGACTCGGCTTCCACAATAATTATCCCAATAACCCTATACATAAAATGCCACAGAAGATGACGATGGAGGTGGCGATTCGTTTTAAACCTTGCTGCTCCTTCAGAAGCATAACTCCGAGGAAGGTAGCGAACACAGTTCCGATCTCCCGCAATGGGCTGATATGAGCCATCGGCGCCTGCTGCATCGCAAACAGGAAGAGCAGATATGAGCCGGGGTTCAAGATCGTACCGAGAAGAATCGTGTTACGGTTGGCCTTCCATTCTCTCTTTAATGCCTTCGAAGTTAACACGAGTGGGGTCAACCCGGCTACAAAGCCGATATTGGTCACTTCGAGCAGGGCCAAGGGAGAGATATTGCCAAGATTTAGTTTATCTACGAACACATAGCAAGTCGTACAGAGTCCTACGCAGAGTGCCAAGGCGAATGGTCTTAGGCTTTGTGGTTGTCTATTTGTCGACTTCTTACCAAGGCTAGCTCCGCTAAGTACGAAGAATCCACCGATCATGAGTATAATACCGACCCATCCGAATAGGGATAGGGATTCCTTGAGAAATACGACCCCGATCAGAGGAATGAGCAATGTACTCGTTCCCCGCATGATCGGATAAATTTGTGACAAGTCACCAAGTTCATAAGTCTTCGACAACAGCCAGGAATATACTGCTTGTAAAATAACGGATAACAATAACAGGCCATAAGCGCCTAAGGATAGTGGGGTTCTCCAAAGTTCCACAATCAATACGGGCAGGAGCAGAACCGATGGGATCATCATGATCGTCCATAGGAAGACGCCTTTATTTATACTGCGTTTCGTAAATAGGTTCCAGACTGCATGACACAATCCAGAGGCCAAGACTAGTAAAATAGGTATCATCATTGTGTACAGCAGCCTCTCTATTAGAGGTTGTTCAAAAAGTCCGCTTTTGATCACGAGGCTAATCTGGGAGCTTATTCGACATCGAATCTTGAATTCAGCCGGGCCTTCCGGTGCTCACGTACCCAAAACGTACGCTCCGCTCCTCAGTCCCTAGCTTCATCCAACCTTCTCGGCGCTGAAAACCGGCCTTTTTGAACACGCACTCTTATTTTGCGTTCTCAGGTTGATGAATAGGTTGTTCAGTCACTGCTGTACCGTCCTCAAGACGCAGCCAGGTCGCGAAGTCTTTCTCTCCTTCAGTGAGACGGATGACGCGGGCGCCGCGTGGGAATCCATCACGGCCATAGGTGTTGATGCCTGTCGCTCTGCCATAGCAGAGGCGAATGCCGTACAGACTGCCATGATAATCATTGACATGATCATGGCCACAGAAGGTCCCAACTACATCTCCCATTTCAAGTAGAGTGGTGAATAGACCTGAATTGACGGGGGCACTGCAAACGGGTTCAAATTTATTACCGTAGCAGACCTGTGTATCCCACATCTGCTGATACTCTTGAACAGGAATATGGAAGAACGCGAGCGCTGGCACTTTCTCCGCCTGATCTGCAGGGTTAAGCCGAGCCGATTCACCAGCTAGCCAATTCAGCTGATCCCGGCGTACCCAGTTGTAGTATGGGACATGCTCCAGTGGCGAGGTGCTTCCGGAGTCGAGGAAATATAAATTAAATGCAGGTTTACCTTTGGAGTCGATCAATTCAATGGTGTAATTGCCTGCACCATAAATTTCTTCAGGGCCTGCTTCGGTTACGGTATGCGGATGGGATAGAATTAACTGCATAAGTTCTTTGCGGGTAATCAAACTCTCGGTATCGTGGTTGCCGAAGACAACGGCCCACGGAATGCTGCGTTCTTCCACAGCAGCTACTGCGTCATTGAAGGCCTGAACGGGATCCTCACAATCCGTATTATGCCCGGTGTAGATGACATCCCCTGTAAATACGACCAGATCAGGATGTTCGGTATCCAACGTCAGCTCCATTAATTTGCGGGTATTCTGGTCTGCATCCGTTCCAGTTTTCCAATGGAGATCTGTGAATTGTACAATTGTAAATGTTCCATCCTCACGATAAGATAAACGGCGGCTCATAATGCCCCTCCTCGTTGTTATGTTGTTGATTCATGTTTATTAATGTTGTTTTCGTGTTGATTCTATGCCTTGATAACGCTTTTGTCAATGCTTTTATAGAACTTTGTAAACTCTCTGTAAAATAGAGAAGTTGCTATTTAAGGGACGAGCTTCAAGCGGATGGTTGAAGTTTGACAAAATTTCCAAGCAAACGATACACTTAAAGCAAAAACAACAACAAAACACATTAAAGTGCGTGTTCAATAAAGTTTTATATCATATAGCTTGTTGCTGTTGAATACAGGAGGGTACGCAATGTCTTTAACCTATGAAGAGCGCCGTCAGACCATTCTCGCACAGCTTAGCAAAGAAGGTAAGGTCCAGGTACATGATTTAGCGGGAATATTTAATGTCTCTACGGAGACCATTCGCCGTGATCTGGATCGACTAGAAAGGGAAGGGAAATTACGCAAAGTATACGGCGGCGCAGTTCAGACCCGTTCCGAATGGATTGAACCGACCTTTATGAAGCGATCGCAAATGCATCACGCTGAGAAGCAGTCCATCGGCAGACTTGCAGCTTCATTGGTTAGAGAGGGGGAGACCATTCTCCTTGATAACGGAACCACAACTCTGGAGATTATGCGAGAACTGAAGCATCGCGCAGACGTGACCATCATTACCAACTCGGTGCCAGTACTTACCTGTGCGCTGGAGGAATTCCAGGGTAGAATTATTTTCACGGGCGGGGAGGTTAGCAAGCTCTGTCAGGCATCCACAGATGCGATCGCTCATCAGTTGCTGGACCAGTTCAAAGTCAACAAAGCCTTCATTTCTGCTGGGGGTATATCGCTGGTTGACGGGATCACCGAGTATAATCTGGAGGAAGCGCAATGGTCACGAAAAATGATGCAGCGCACAGAAGAAGC
>DASYFA010000074.1:0-4451 GCA_036498705.1 Paenibacillus sp. | reverse complement strand
GCTCCTTTCATGTCCAGCGGAGTCGACCTGTTCCGTACGATTAAATACCGCAGACTAGGTCAAGACAACCAGCTCAGCGCCAAGACGGTGAAGGAGAGTGGCTTGCTAGAGTTGTTTAATAAGCTCCGGCGGGCGCTCAATCAGGGCAGTGCTGAACATGAGATTGTCGCTAAATGCATCATTGTACAAATCGCCTCGTTGATCAATGATTTGGCCCAGAATCACTCACCAAGCAGCAGCAAGAGGGGAGAGCCGAAGGTCACAGCGGTGCTTGAATATATCAATAATAACCTTGATGAATCCCTTACGCTGGACCTTCTGGCTGAACAATTTTATATTACAAAATATTATTTATGCCATATATTCAAAGAAACGACGGGGTACACGATCAATCAATATATCACTCACAAGAGAATTCTGAAGGCAGACGAACTAATGAGGCAGGGATTCACCGCTACTCAGGCTTGCTTCATGTCAGGCTTCACAGGCTATTCGAGCTTCTTCAAATCGTACCGCAAGCTGACAGGTAGAACGCCGAGGGGCGGGAGGTAAGTAGAGAATTAAATTCATAATTATATTGTTCTATGATAGTGAATTGATTTAGAATGGATGGATAAATCGAAGTGAAGTTATAGTCATGAGGTGAATGTGTATGATTAAATATCCTTCTTTGAATTCGGGTGCTGCGATCGGTGTAACGGCCCCTTCATCAGGAGTTCCTGCCCAATTACATGAATTGCTTAAACAAGCCTGCAACCGGATGGAGGCAAAAGGATACGCTGTGGTCTGCGGCGATACGGCCTGGACGCAGAATAAAGCGAAATCGGCTCCAGCCCGAGTACGTGCTGACGAGTTCAACAAGATGATGGGCGATGAGCAAATAGATTTGATTATTCCACCTTGGGGCGGAGAGCTGTTAATCGAAATTCTGGAACTCATAGATTTCGAACGGATTCAGAACAAGTGGATATTAGGCTATTCGGATATCAGTGTGCTACTGCTCGCAGTCACATTGAAGACTGGCATCGCTACTGCGCATGGGACGAATATTGTTGATTTTCGGGGAGAGTACTCCGATGAGACAACAGCGATGTGGGAAACTGTACTGAAGACGAAGCCGGGAGAAGAGGTCCTGCAGTATTCTTCGCCGTATTATCAGAAGGAATGGCGGCATGATGCTCCTTCGCCTTGTGTCTATCAGTTAACAGAACCGACGTACTGGAAGACAGTTTCTGGAGAGAAGGTAAGGTTGGAAGGAAGGTTGCTGGGCGGCTGCATCGATGTGATCAGGCATCTAATTGGTACACCGTTTGGGGATATCCGTCATTTCCAGGAATTTCATCTCCATAACGAGCCCATACTTTGGTACTTGGAAAATTGCGAGCTGAATACGGTCGATATGCGCAGATCATTGGTGCATATGAAGCTAGCTGGCTGGTTCGACAACTGCTCAGGAATTATGATCGGTAGAAGCAGCGCTAACCGACCAATCGATAATTATACTATAGAGGATCTTTATCAAGAGCTGGCAGATGAAATAGAGCTGCCGATTATATATGATATGGACTTTGGCCACGTTCCACCGCAGGTCACGCTGATTAATGGGGCCTATGCTGAAGTTGAGGCGGAGAACGGGAAGGGAACGATCAAGCAAATCTTAAAGGCTTAGAGTAGCTACACTTGAAGCCATGCAAGGATAGCAACTGCATCTATTAAAAAACGGTGCGAGGCGGCTAATTGACCGTCTTACACCGTTTTTCTTCTATAAGTGCGTGTTCAAAAACTCTGGTTTTTTGAACAACCTCTATAAATTACTGTTTGCCAAATTCGTTATAGCTTACAAACTCTCCTACCGGCTTACGGTAACCACGTGGACGCTGGCTGGAAGGATCTGCTTTGCCAATCGTAATCATCATAGTAGGAATATAATTGTCTGGAATGTTCAGTAGTTCCTTTACTGCATCAGGATCGAAACCAATCATCGGACAAGTATCCCAGCCTTTGTCCTTGGCAACATACATGAATAGCTGCGCAGACAGACTGGAGTTACGAATCGCTTCATCGCGCATAAATTGCTGCCCACCGCCCTCATAGAAGCCAGTTACGGACTCAACCTCCGTGTCGTATTCCTGTTTACTAAGTACACCCAAATTCAAGAAGCCTTCATTAATTCGTGCTACATCCTTGTAGGCTTCCAAATTACCCAGAACAAGGATAACGGCGGAAGCAGTAAGTACTTTGTATTGCTTGTTGGCAGCACCGTACAATTTTTCAATCATGTCCCGGTCATTAACAACGACATAATGAGCATGCTGCAGATTGAACGCGGAAGGTGCTAATTTCACCAACTTGAATATTTCTTCTAATTCTTCGACTGGCAATTGAACCCCTTTAATAAATTTATTTGCCGAACGTCGGTTCTCAATAATTGAAACAAAGTCACCCATGAATAGCACTCCTTATGTAAAATAATGATGAATGAAATATTGTTACTTCATTTCACTGCGTAATATAAGTATATGTTATTTACTTACTTTTTGAAAGTGAACTTTCTATGAATCATAGAATTTTTCTAATGTCAGGATTATTCTAGAATAGGGGATATTGAGATGGAAATCGAATATAAACTGCTGGATTTGCAAGCTGGGCAAGAAACTCCATATGAGCTGCTTCTGCTCGCTGACCCTTCCAAAGCGTTGATAGATGATTATTTAGCAAGGGGAAATTGTTATCTCGCTTATATCGATGGTGAGCTTATTGGTGAGTTTGTTCTGATTCCTACGCATCCGAGAACCATCGAAATTGTGAATATTGCCGTTGCGGAAAAACATCATGGACGTGGGTTCGGTAAGAAGCTGGTGCTGCAGGCCATTGAAGAAGCTAGGAGGCTGGGTGCTCGCTCCGTGGAAATAGGCACAGGCAACTCAAGCCTAATTCAGCTGAGATTGTATCAGAGATGCGGATTTCGAATTACGGGGGTGGACCAGGATTTCTTCGTCAGAAATTATGAGGAAGAGATCATAGAAGACGGACTGCCATGCCGTGATATGATTCGGCTTCGGCTGGATTTGTTGTGAACTGAACAGTAACAAAATGCTCATTCCAGCTAGCCTGACAGTCATGTGGCAGCTATTCGGGATTAATCTTGAGAATTAGAACGCAATTCACATATAATGAATGGGGCAAGAGCAATACAAGTGAATGATATCAATACTAGAGCGGGAGGAATTATTCGTGAAACTTCATTTTGAAGGGGATATTGCTGACCTGATGCCGGGGATTGTGGCATTATCTCAGGAGCTCTCATTTACATTGTCCGATGATGGGGGCAAAGTCCAAGTGGGGCCTTCATCATCCGAGAATGAACTTGAAGTCGGATTGGAAGAAGGAAATGCATATATACGTTATGGACAGAAACATCAATTCTTCCGCGGTCTCGGTTTGCTGATTCAACAGGGGCAGACAGGAAGACCTTTTCATATTAAGGAGAATCAACAATTTGGCACGATCGGCCCGATGTTCGATCTGTCACGTAATGGTGTGCTTACGCTGGACAGCTTCAAATATTTTTTGCGTAAGATGGCTTTAATGGGCTTGAACACCGTGATGTTGTATATGGAGGATACTTACGAGATTTCTGGTGAGCCGTACTTCGGATATATGCGCGGTCGCTATAATGCGGCAGAATTGAAGGAAATTGATGATTATGCAGACCAGTTCGGAATCGAGGCTTTTCCAAGCATTCAGACTTTAGCGCATTTGGAAGAGTTCCTGAAGTGGGAGTCCGTAGCTGCATATAAAGATACTAAAGGAGCACTGCTGGTTGGTGAAGAAAAGGTAGACCGATTAGTAGAGAATATGCTTGAGAGTGTCAGTGCACCTTTTAGAAGCAAGCGAATCCATATTGGCATGGATGAAGCCGAAGAACTTGGGCGCGGTAAATATTTGGACCGGAATGGTTACCAATCGCGGTTTGACATCATGATCGGTCATTTGGAGAAAATCTTGAAAGTAACATCCCGTCTGGGTCTAGAGCCGATGATGTGGAGTGATATGTTCCTGAAGCTGGCTTCCGAGGATGGCCGGGATTATTACAACTCAGAAACGGGTATTCCGGAAGAAATGGCTCGGCGCATTCCGAATAATGTGGAGATGGTGTACTGGGACTACTATCACACGGAGATGGAGGATTACGAGAAGCAAATTGCTAAGCATCGTCCGCTTGGATGTAACTTGGCATTTGCGGGAGCCGTCTGGGTGTTCAATACGTTCGGGGTCAATTATGGCTTATCCCTGCGCGCTACAGATTCTGCGCTGAAGGTATGTAAGCGCGAAGGTATTCGTGACATTTACGCCACAATGTGGGGTGATGACGGGAATGAGAGTAACCCTGTCGCTGCTTTGCTCGGTCTACAGTTGTATGCAGAGCACGCATATACAGAAGGGAATTT
>DASYFA010000073.1:0-39045 GCA_036498705.1 Paenibacillus sp. | reverse complement strand
CAAGTTACTGATGGTAACGAGCACAAAATCCCGTTTGGTGGCGATGGCGGAGGGGTTCCACGCGTACCCATCCCGAACACGACCGTTAAGCCCTCTAGCGCCGATGGTACTTGGACCGAAGGGTCCTGGGAGAGTAGGAAGTCGCCAAGCAATAAGAACCACTGCCGTTGATCGGTGGTGGTTTTTTTGTTCAATTGACTAAATCGCTATAAGATAAAAGTCCATGGAATTATAGGTCTGGAGTAAGATGTGTATCCTTGTATTTGCGAAGGCCTGTTTGGTTTAATATTTTCTGCGCTAATCTAATATCTGATGAGAAAGCGGGGAGGAGAATTCAATAACAGGTTAATAAACTGCAAATTTTTGGTCATAAGTACTAAAGAAATGTAATGGGCTTTGTCATCCATTTAGCATGAAAGTTGAATACAATAGTATATAGAACAGAAATAGAGATAGAGATCTATTTATTCAAGGGAGAGAATAATTCAATGCTTAGTTTAAGAATAAAGATAGGGGCTATGGCTTTGACCGCCGGTATTATATTGGGAGGTATTTTGCCGGTGCAGGGGATAGGCTATGCTGCTGAGAAGGTATCGACAGACAGTATTCATCCTGTTCGGGCTAATCATAGTTCAGCCAACATAGGAAGTCAGATCACGAATACGAAGAATACAAAGGTCATATTAAAGGCAAACGGGGTTCTTACTGGACATGAGGGACTGTGGATTGAGGGGAAGACCTGGGTTCCTATTACCTTTTTACGGGACGGACTTGGCCTGCCTCTTAGCTACAACAAAGAGAGCCGAACCTATTCCATAGGGCAAGAGTATCGGCAGTTAAGTATTGCGGTATCCGAGTATGGGGAAGCGGTCGATATGAATGGCTTCTATCTTAAGGATAGCGGCCGAACCATAGACGGGCATTTATATATCCCTTTTCAAGTTGTGAAGAATTATTTGGGGTATCAAGGGGACTGGAGCGCAGCTGCCAAGAAGCTTAACGTGCTGAGCGTCAAGGAGAACCCACTCAAAATAAATATTAAGACCTATGATCGAGAGGCGGATCATGCATCCATCCATTTGAAGTATCCCGAAGTGACGGCAATTGCTAATGAGCAGGTAGAGAAGGCAATTAATCAAGTGCTGGAGAGCGATGCTGAACAGTTTAAAGAAGAAATAGAGAAGAATTTGCGAGAGAGAAGCGATGATCCTCAGAGCCCGAACAGGATCAGTCCTGATTATCAATATTCCAGTAGTTTCGTTATTACTTATAATAAAGACGGTTTTCTCAGTATGCTGACACAGCAGAATGTCTATACCGGAGGAGCTCATGGAATGCCTTACCGCAAAGCGTACACTTTCTCTCTAAGCGATGGGAGTCTGATGTCGCTGGAAGACTTATTCGGTCAGGGAGAGCACAATTTTACCTCGCTGAATGAACAAATTAAAGCGGATTTTCAGAAGCTACCAGATTATTATGGAGGCTTTGTAGAGCTGGGGAGTCAGCCGGATTTCTATTTGCAGCAGGGGGAAGAAGCTTTAAAGGTCTTTTTCCAGGTATACGAGTATACACCGTATGCAGCCGGGTTTCCTGAGTTCCCGTTCCCATTAAAGGTGATATTCCCCAATAAAACAGCGTATTTGACGATTTGAGGAATAGAATGGAGTAAATATAAGGATAATCTCCAAATAACTAATGTAACCTTTTTGTTACCGACAAATATAGGACTATCGTTATAATTATATTGGTGCCTTATTACTCAGGAAATTGAACCTACTTCATGAATGATGCGGGTGAAGAAAGAATCATTTTAAATATGTCTGGGTAAGGAGGAATATAAGATGTGGCAAAAGAGAATGAGATATTCCTTCTATGCATTAGGGACGATATTGCTACTGTTTGTCATTGCTGGTTGTGGTTCCTCTAAGCCATCCTGGACGACCTTCGTTGGAGCATCGGTAGAGAAGAGCTTCCCGGTTCCGAAGGAGGCCAATCGGGTGGAGACAGCGCCAAATAACTCGAAGATGGACTATGCTCACTATTCTTTATCTGGCTTACATGAGGATAGCGGTGTACCGGAGGCCTATCAGAGAATTATTAAAGAATGGGGCTGGACGGAGAAGGCAGAGGAAAGTAAGGGAACAACGACCGTCTACGAGAAAGACAAATTAACGGTGCAACTTACGATTCATAATAATAGTTTTACAGTACTTGTTCCCAAGAAAGAAAGCAGGGCAATCGTCCAAGGCTTAGACAGCGGTCCGTGATCACGGGATCATTAACAGTGGAGTTTTGTAGTCATGAATAAAAGCAGCCTGTCCCCGAATGTTCGCGGGTGACAGGCTTTTCATTTGGTTGGATGTTAAGTTCGTTCCAAGTTAAGGCATATAGTAGGAAGCTTCTTGCGGAGTCAGCTTAATGATTCCGTCATGAGGCTGCCTTCTGAAGCGAAGCAGAATGATCAGCCTAGGGGCCATGAACCAGAAATGCCAGAATAGTAAGGCCATGACAAAAGAAACGGGCGACCATGGAATGAGAATGGCGATAATACAGGTGCCAATCCAAGTTGTAAAGTGCTGAGTACGGCGAAAAGTTGAATAACTAACGAATTGCTCCGGTAAATAACCGATCCATGGCATGCGCGTCTTGAAGTGCCAGCGTTTTTTATAGGAGTGGCTAATGATAATAAGAACAGAACGGGTAATCACAAATTGGATCCATAATATGATGAATAGTGCCAGCAAGAAAGTGAATATGCTTGTCCAAGAGATGAATATAATTTCAGCCAATAGCCAGATGAAGGGAAGCGTAGATAAGCCACCGATCAAGGCTTTGGGAATTGTAATTCTTCTGAGAAGTTTGTAATTGTAAAAGGTTGCGCTTCCGGACTCCGCGGACATGGGTATGGACGACCCTCCTTTTTGTCAATAGAACTAAAAAAGTGTAAATCCTTGATTAATATATCGGATGAAAGAAGAAAAAATTAAGATTTGCTTACGTACAAACACAGTCATCAAGGCTCCAGCATATATATAAAGTAGGAATCTAACTATGAAAGGGTTTAAAATAATAGAATTAGTACCATACTGGTAGTAAAACGAACAAGGTGGGATCGCATATGGATGAGCTTACCGGAAATACGTGTATCATTTGCGGAGAGACCAAGAAAGACGGCATTCATATCGTATCAGAATTTATATGTGATGATTGTGAATCGGAAATGGTCCATACGGATGTTCAGGAAGAGAAATATCATTTTTTTATTCACCAAATGAAGCAAATTTGGATGCAGAGAAATGCCTAGTAAGGCCATTTGAACAACATCTATATTTCTTTCAATTACATTATAATCAAATGATGGATGCTGGACTATTGCTTAAAGAGTATTCAAAAAGAGGACCTGATCTGAACGATGACGGGTCCTTTTATGTTGCCCTGTCAGGCGATTAAGCGGTAAAATGGAGCAAAAGAACTGCATGAGCAAACGTAATAGGAAGGACAAGATTATAGCAATGGCAGAGCACAAGCCACGGGCCCCGTTATATGAAGCACTGGTTCATTATAGAAAGCGGAAGGATGCTTCCTTCCATGTGCCTGGCCATAAGGACGGACAAGCCTATTTGGATATATATGAAGAGATGGCTCTGGTAGGAGTCATGGAAATCGATGCGACGGAAATTACAGGGACGGATGATCTTCATCATCCCGAGGGAGTGATAAGGGAGGCGCAGCAGCTTGCGGCGGAGTATTTCGGCGCCGCGGAGACGTTCTTCCTGGTTGGCGGCAGTACAGTCGGCAACCTGTCCTTAATCCTGAGCGTGTGCACCGCGCCAGGTGTTGTGCTGCTCGTTCAGCGTAATGTCCATAAATCCGTGATTCACGGATTAATGCTCGCTGGCGCGAACGCCGTGTTCCTCTCGCCGCAGATTGATGCGGCGAGCGGGCTAGCCACCATCCCGTCTGTAGAGACGGTGCGTGAGGCCCTGCGCCGGTATCCCGGCGCCAAGGGACTGCTTGTCACGCACCCGAACTACTACGGGATGGGGGCCACGCTGCAGCCGTTAGCGCAGCTATGCCACGGCAGCGGCGTGCCGCTGCTTGTGGATGAGGCGCACGGCGCGCACTTCGGGCTGCACCAGCAGTTGCCTCCCAGCGCTCTAGCGCAGGGAGCGGACGGTGTGGTGCAGTCCACGCACAAAATGCTGACCGCCATGACCATGGGCGCGATGCTGCATGTACAGGGCGGTCTGCTCGACCGCGGCCTCATTCGGCAGCGGCTTGCGATGGTGCAGAGCTCTAGCCCTTCTTACCCGATCATGGCTTCGCTGGATCTAAGCCGCTGTCTATTACAGGCCAGCGGGGAGAGGCTGTTCGCGCAGGCGCTAGCCATAGCCTCGCGAATCCGTAGCGATATCAAGGCTACGAAGCGCTTCAGTCTTGTCGAACTAGGCGCAAGCGGAGATAGCGCTGCATACTCTATACAAGACCCGTTCAAAGTGGTGTTGTATGATGCAGCGGGAGAGCTTAGTGGCTATGCTCTGCAGGAAGCATTAGAGGCGTGCGGCTGCATTCCGGAGATGAGTGATGAACGATATGTTGTCCTCACTCTTGGTGTGGGTACCTCGCAGCAGGATGCGAATCGTTTGCTTGCAGCACTACGGGAAACCGCTGAAGCACATCCATCAGAGGCTAATATTTCCACGTGGAACATATTAGATAAACCAGCTGCATCACAACCACAATTACAAGCACAAGATAGCAGTCAGTCCGTGCAAATGACAGCGAACGTGTCGGCTCCCGTATTGTTCAGTCTTCGGCCTGTAGCTGCAGTAGATATCGAGAGGATTCCGGTTGAGGAGAGCGCTGGACGGCAAGCGGCGGAGATGGTAATTCCGTATCCGCCAGGAATCCCTATCCTTTATCCGGGTGAGTGGATAACGAATGAAATAGAGACCGCGTTGATCCAATTGGGACGTTCCAAGGCGAAATGCCAAGGTGTAGAGGATTCTTCTCTGCGTACGATCAACGTATATCAAAGTACAGGACAAAGGCGGGAACATCGTGAAAGTTAACAATAGAGGAATGTTTATTACGTTGGAGGGCGGTGACGGATCGGGTAAGACGACGGTGATCGAAGAACTAGCGGCGGTGCTTGAAGAACAGGGGATCCCTTATATCAAGACCCGTGAGCCTGGTGGTATCGAAATTGCTGAGAAGATTCGGACAGTCATACTTGATCCTCAGCATACGGCGATGGACCCGCGTACAGAAGCGTTGCTTTATGCGGCCGCAAGACGTCAGCACTTGGCTGAGAGGGTCGAGCCAGCCCTTTCTGAAGGCATCTTCGTATTATGTGACCGATTTATTGACAGCAGCCTGGCCTATCAAGGTTATGCTCGTGGTTTAGGTATTGAGGAGGTATTGTCCATTAATCTGTTCGCAACGCATGGACGGATGCCGGACATTACTTTCTACATGGATATTGAACCAGAGTTAGGATTGGCACGAATCTCTTCCAATCAAGGACGGGAAGTGAATCGTCTTGATCTGGAGAAGCTGGCTTTTCACCAGCAGGTCCGTGAGGGGTATCAAAGAGTGGTCTCCATGTACCCAGAGCGAATTCAAGTGGTCGATGCTTCCGGTTCGAAGCAGGAGATTGCTGAATTGATCAAAAGCCAACTTCTTAGAGCTATAGAGGAATTTAAGCGTTCTATGTCAAAATAGTAGAATAGTTGAACCAATGCCACCTTGTTTGAATTTGGATGGCCTGGTTCACAAAAATATGAGGAGGGACTGCAAATGAAATTAATTGTTGCGATTATCCAAGATAAGGACAGCAATAAATTGTCCAGCGCACTGGTTAAGGAGAATTTTCGAGCAACGAAGCTAGCGAGTACAGGTGGGTTTCTGCGCGCAGGCAACACGACATTCATGATCGGGGTCGATGATAATCAGGTGGAATCCGTATTGGATGTGATCCGCAATAGTTGTAAAGTACGTGAGCAGTTAGTAACTCCAGTAACGCCAATGAGTGGAACAACGGACTCCTATTTGCCATTGCCGGTTGAAGTGCAAGTCGGTGGGGCAACGGTATTTGTATTGCCGGTAGATCGATTTGAACATTTCTAAACATAATGTTAACCATATATCTGCTTAGTATGATAGAATCATAAACAATCATAGATGGATAGGCAGGTGACAGCTTTGAAGATAGATCCGGGGTTCAGGCCGCTGAACAGCCGTCTGGGCGTGAGCGATAATGCGGCTAAGCCAACTCAGGCCAAGAGCTTTGCTGATGTGATGCATAAGCACGGAGAACAGGCCAGTAAGGATGAATTAAATCGTAAGTTTAAGGAAATTCAGCTGCAAGGCGACCGCTTAGCGCGTTCAATGACGGTTCGGGAGCTGAAAGCTTACCGTCTTATGGTTAAGAACTTCCTTGAGGATACGGTTCGGCGTGGGGTAGGCATTAAGGATTCCCGGGGCTGGGATCGACGAGGCAGAGGGAAGCGATACAAGCTGCTGGATGAGATAGATGCAGCCTTGCTGGAGATGGCTGATGAGCTGCTTCAGTCAGAGCAGGGGAAGATTGAACTCCTGCAGAAAATTGGTGAAATTCGCGGCATGCTTATAAATTTGTGTTTTTAGAAGAGGTAAGAGGAATTATGGCTTTTAGAGATATTATCGGACAGGAGGCTGCCAAGCAGCAGTTGCAGAGCAGTCTCCGCCGCAAGCAAATATCCCATGCATATATTTTTAGCGGCCCGCCGGGAAGCGGACAGAAGGAAGTAGCTATGGCGTTCGCCCAGGCTCTGTTCTGTACGAAGGGCGGGGACGAAGCCTGTGGTGAATGTTTGGAATGCCGCAAGGTACAGCATGGTAATCACTCTGATTTGCATTATATCGCTCCTGACGGAGCCAGTATCAAGATTGAACAAATCCGCGATTTACAGAGGATCTTTTCATATCGCTCGGAGACGGGCAACCCGAAGGTGTACATTATTGATGAAGCGGATAAGATGACCGTTCAGGCCGCTAACAGTTTACTGAAATTTCTTGAAGAGCCGCCATCTCCGGCCGTAGCCATTCTGCTATCCGATAATGGACGGGCTCTTCTGCCGACGATTCAGTCCCGAGCTCAGTGGGTGTCCTTCTTGCCACTGGATCCGGAACGTATGCTGCAAATTTTAACCGGAGAAGGATATGCTGTGAATCTGTGCAGATGTGCTGTACAATTGGCAGCAGGAGTGAAGTCCTGCCGGGATTTACTTGATCAGAATTGGTTTGCAGAAATTAGAAACGTAGTGTTACAATTAGGGAAGGAAACCGCTGGCCGTGGCGGATCTCCTTTAATTACAGCGCAGCAGAATGTATTCAAAGCCGGACTAGGTGAACATTTGGACATCCTGTTCAGCCTGTTCCATTTATGGTTCAAGGACATGATTCATGCGCTCTATCATAGACATGACCGAATCGTATTCGTAGACGAGCTGGATTTTATAACAAAGCATGCTTTCTCACGTGCTGAAGAGCAGTGGATTCATGCTATGGAACTCGTGGCGGAAAGTAAGAAAAAACTGCGACAAAATATGAATGCCCAGCTCTGTCTTGAACAGTTTCTTATTAGTATAGACGGGCGTAATTAATTGGCGGCAGTACGTATCGTGTCAGACAGATAGATAAACTTTTCTCCCGTGATAAGCAGGGGTTTGATTACAAGTGGTATCCTCTACCTGAGGTCCACCAGGTTTTTATCGCTATACAAGGGGGTAAGTTTTTGTATACTGTAGTAGGTGTCCGCTTTAAGAAAGCGGGTAAAATATATTATTTCGATCCGCTTGATTTTCCCGTTGAGAAGGACCAGAGCGTCATTGTCGAGACGGCACGAGGGATCGAATACGGCAAGGTTGTAGTTGGCAAGAAGGTGGTCGAAGAGGAGGACGTCGTTCTTCCGCTCAAGAAGGTGATCCGGATTGCGGGCGATGCTGATGCCGACATTGTAGAGGAGAATAAGCTTGCGGCGAAGAACGCTTTTGCCACATGTTTAAATAAAATCAAAGACCATGACTTGAAGATGAAGCTGGTCGATGTCGAATTTACGTTTGACCGCAACAAGATTATTTTCTATTTCACGGCGGAAGGACGGGTAGATTTTAGAGAACTGGTGAAGGATTTGGCCAGTATCTTCCGTACTCGTATCGAGCTGAGGCAGATCGGGGTCAGAGACGAGGCAAAGATGTTGGGCGGGATTGGCCCTTGCGGGCGGATTTTGTGCTGTTCCTCTTGGCTCGGCGATTTCGAGCCTGTGTCCATCAAGATGGCTAAAGATCAGAGCTTGTCGCTCAATCCAACCAAGATCTCCGGTTTATGCGGCAGATTAATGTGTTGTCTCAAATTTGAGCATGATAACTACGAGAGTGTGAAGGAAGAAATGCCGACGGTTGGCAAGCAAGTGATTACCTCTCTAGGTGAGGGTAAGGTCGTCGGAATTAATGCTGGTTCGCGGACAGTGCATGTGCAATTGTTCGAGATCAATAAGGTCAAGGAGCTTTCGTTAGAAGACGTAGTTGTTAAATAGTCAAGATATCATGATTTTCAATATATCTGAGAATGACTCTGGGGTGGGAACTTGGAGAATAAAGATATTTTCGCTTATATGCAAGCACTGGAAAAACAAATAGCTAAAGTACACGGCGATTTTGGCACGCTTATGCTTGAGGTGAAGAAGCTGATGGAAGAGAACCAGCAGCTTAGACTTGAGAATGAGAAGATGCGTAAAGTACTGAGGCAAGAGAACGAGATAGAACCAGCCTCTTCCGAAGGGAAGCAGGAACAAGTACAGTTGGAGCATAAGGACAATACTGATATCGTGGGAGAAGGGCATGATAACCTGGCACGGTTGTATCACGAAGGCTTCCATATCTGTAATGTTTATTACGGACATTTACGTACAGAGGGCGATTGCCTGTTCTGCCTGTCTTTTTTGAATAAATAACAAGCCGTAGGGAGAATTTCCTACGGTTTTTTTTAGATTTCAGTGGGGATTCAATTCCTACAAGTGATATGTAAAAAAACTTAGCAGAAATGGATGAGCGCGATTCATGAGAAATGTAGAAATTTATGAGAAAGAGCGGGTGGATGATCTGCTCACCCATAATCTGTCGATCATTCAGAGCGAGCAGGTGTTCAGCTTCTCGATGGATGCAGTACTGCTGGCGAGATTCGCGAATATTCCGAAGTACGGCCGAATATTGGACCTTTGCAGCGGCAACGGTGTGATTCCGATTCTGTTGTCAACTCGGACGAACGCGCAAATTGAAGGCATCGAGATTCAGCCCCGGCTTGCCGATATGGCTCGGCGCAGTGTGGAGATGAATGGGTTGACGGAGCGGATAAACATTATGGAAGGCGATCTACGCGATCTGGCGAAGGAAGGCGGGAATGGCATATATGATGCCATCACAGTAAATCCGCCTTATATGCCGCTGACTGGTGGAGATCTGAAGCACAGTGAGCATCAGAGCATCGCCCGGCATGAGATTCATTGTACGCTGGAGGATGTGGCACAAGCGTCGATGCGGCTGGTCAAGCCGGGGGGCAAAATATCAATGGTTCATAAGCCGCAGCGGCTTGGCGATATCATTACGATGTTCAGGAAGTACCGGATGGAGCCGAAGGTTATCCAATTTGTTCATCCCCGGGCCCAATCTGAAGCCAACATGGTATTGGTCGAGGCACACCGGGACGGGAAACCGGACGTCAAAATATTGCCTCCACTGATCGTATATCAGGAGAACGGGGAATACTGTCAGGAAGTTATGGATATTTATTACGGACCCAAAGAGGAGAAGGCATGAGTATAAGTATACAGAGAAGTTTTGAAGATAAGCCGGAAAATAATAGCCCGGGGAGGTTGTTCCTCGTCGCTACGCCGATCGGTAACTTAGAGGATATGACCTATCGTGCAGTGCGTACCCTGCAGGAGGCGGATATCATCGCCGCGGAAGATACGAGACAGACACGTAAACTTTTAAGCCATTTTGAAATATCGCCTGGTAAGCTGCTCAGTTATCATGAGCATAATAAGGCAGCCAGCGGCCCGGAATTGATACGCTTTATAATAGAAGGAAAAAATTTGGCATTGGTCAGCGATGCCGGTCTTCCGGCTATTTCTGACCCTGGTAGTGATCTGGTCAAGCTGGCGCTTGAAGCGGGGATCTCGGTGATTCCGGTTCCTGGGGCGAATGCGGCTCTGTCGGCTCTAATCGTGTCGGGCCTACCTACAGAGAGATTCACCTTCCTCGGCTTCCTACCACGGGATAATAAAGATAGAGACAAGCTATTAAGCTCGATGCTTGATGAACAAGGAACACTGCTGCTGTATGAATCACCCCATCGATTGATGAAGTCGCTTGAGGCGCTTCTGGAGGCCTGGGGGGATAGACATGTCGTTCTGGCTCGCGAGCTGACGAAGCGCTATGAAGAGATGGTAAGGGGGACATTAAGCGAATGCTTGGAGTGGCTGAAGGAGCACCCACCGATTGGAGAATACTGCCTTGTCGTCTCCGGGGCACATCCCGAAGAGGTAAAGGAGCGGCGGGATGCTTGGTGGCAAGCTCTCTCTGTGGAGGAGCATGTTGCACATTATGAGGAGCAGGAGAGTCTACCAAGAAAAGAAGCGATGAAAAAGGCAGCTGGGGATCGTGGAGTCTCGAAACGGGACATTTATAATATGCTGCTGTAATAGAGGAGGTTCAAAAAGCTCGCTTTTGATCACGTAGTAAATCAGGAGGTAACTCGGCATCGAATCTTGAATTCAGCCGGGCAATTTTACTATAAATAGTTAAAAACCCATAAATTGTATTTATGGGTCAAAAAAGGGGCCTTCATAGGCCGGGTTCAAGCCTGGAAGGCACCAAGGAGATATGAAAAAGGTTAGAATTAACATATTCAGTAAATCTATTATATACTATTTTTATTAATTTGTCACAGGGGTAGGCAACTCACTTAAACATTCATGGCAAACAATTTTTCCCTTGAAGTAAGTTACGTTCTCGGCATTGCCACAGAAGATACAAGCAGGCTCATATTTCTTAAGCATAATCCGTTCTCCGTCAACGTAAATTTCAAGAGCGTCTTTCTCACCGATTCCAAGTGTACGGCGCAATTCGATTGGGATTACGACACGTCCCAATTCATCTACTTTTCTAACAATACCTGTTGATTTCATCATAACTGATAGTAGCCCCTCTCGCTATAGATTAAAAGTGTCATTTTTCGACAAACTTCTATCTTTTATGATATTTATGATACCAACCATTGCCAGAATAGTCAACCTATTTATGGTAGAGTTCATTTTTATTTCTATTTATTTGGTTAAAAAAACATAAATCGTCCTTAAATTACTGTCTAGAAAGCCTATTTTCCACCTAATTTGGGTTATTCTAAGATTCGACAATTGGAAAGTGAATATTCAACATATTTAGACAAAATTCGACAAACTATGTCGATTTAGCTGGGAGGGATTTAAATGTACCGTCAACTTCGAGAAGAAAAAGTATTCAAGGATCCGGTTCATAATTATGTTCATGTTCAGGATGAGATTATTTGGTCGCTCATTAATACTTCCGAATTTCAGCGCTTGCGCCGCATTCGTCAGCTTGGAACTTCTTATTTAACCTTCCATGGTGCTGAGCATAGCCGATTCTCCCATTCTCTAGGAGTTTATGAGATTACTCGGCGGATTATTTCTCAATTTGAACGCGCTAATTATGCAGACTGGCCACGAGAAGAGGGGATGGTAGCTTTATGTGCTGCATTATTGCATGATTTGGGCCATGGTCCGTTCTCCCATTCTGTCGAACAGGCCTTCCAGATGAATCATGAGGATTGGACTTGTCGAATTTTACTCGGCGATACAGAGGTCAGATCTGTGCTACGTCGGTTGGGTGATGATTTCCCGGATAAAGTAGCGGCGGTCATCCGTAAAGATTATGAGCAGCCTATTGTTGTTAATCTTGTCTCCAGTCCGCTGGATGCCGATCGTATGGATTATTTACTGCGCGATGCTTATTTTACCGGTGTTAATTATGGAACGATTGATATGGATCGGATTTTACGGATGCTTAGACCGTATAAAGGAAGAATTGTTGTCAAGGATTCAGGCATGCATGCGGTGGAAGATTATTTAATGTCCAGGTATCAGATGTACTGGCAGGTTTATTTCCATCCGGTCACACGGAGTTCGGAGATCATTTTGCGGCAAATCTTTAGAAGAGCTAAGGAGTTATACGAGCAGGGCCACTCCTTTAAGTTCCTGCCAGAACCTCTACCTTCATTATTTAATCGCAGCATAACGGTACAGGAGTACCTGCAATTGGATGAAGCGTTGGTTCAGACTGCCTTTATGCAGTGGAGAAAGGAAACGGACGAGCTTCTTGGAGAATTATGTTCCCGTTTCATCGATCGTAAGCTGTATAAGTATGTAGAAGTAGAATCCTTGGACATGGAGACCATTGAAGAGATTAGAGCTGCTTTTAATAAGGCAGGGCTTAATCCGGAATACGATTTGGAAATTGATTTTCCAACTGATCTGCCGTATGATGTGTTTCGTCCGGACGGGGAGAGTCGGGAGAAGCAAATCCTGCTTCTGGACCGTCAGGAGCGCTTGCGAGAAATCTCTGAAGTATCGGATATTGTCAGATCGATCAGCGGTCTGCAGCGCGGAAAATTCCATTTATATTTTCCAGATAATAAGGTCCGTGCGATTATTGACGAACTTCCGCATGAGATTGCGGAAATATTCGTAGAACAGCATTAAATTCTCGAATCATGATAGAAAATCAGTCACACAAATTTACTATATAAGTTGAAATTGAAGAACAATCGTTTGTTCAATTTATACTACAGGGAGGCGCAAATCACATGATGCTTATTGATACACATACCCATTTGGATGCTCCGCAGTTCGACGAAGATCGCGAGGAGGTCATTCAGCGGGCTCTGGAGCAGGGAGTTACGCGAATGATCAATATTGGCTTTAACCGCGAGACGATCCCGACAACGATGAAATTGGCGGAGCAATATGATTTTATCTACGCGGCTGTAGGCTGGCATCCCCAGGATGCGATTACGATGCAAGATGGGGATCTAGATTGGATTGCCGAATTGTGCAAGCATGAGAAAGTCGTTGCTATCGGCGAGATCGGGCTGGATTATTATTGGGATACGTCACCAAAAGATGTGCAGCATAAGGTTCTGCGCGATCAGATTGGACTTGCCCGGAGTCTTGGGATGCCGATCTCGATTCATAATCGCGATGCACATGAAGATATTGTACGAATTTTGCGGGAGGAGAAGGCAAGTGAAGTTGGCGGTGTCATGCACTCCTACTCGGGCAGCTGGGAAATTGCCAAAATGTGTCTAGATATGGGATTTCATTTGTCATTTGGTGGGCCAATTACGTTCAAAAATGCCAAGCAACCAAAAGAGGTTATTGCCAAGGTACCAATGGATCGATTATTGATTGAGACGGACTCCCCATATTTAACTCCACATCCATACCGTGGGAAGAGAAATGAGTCGGGGCATGTCCGGTTAGTTGCTGAGGCCGCAGCGGAATTAAAAGGGATTTCTTTGGAAGAAATAGCCAGCATAACGACCGAAAATGCAATGGAACGATTTGGCATTAGCTGAAATATCGAGAAAAAGCGATGAAAAAATGAGTAAATCAGAAAGATTAATGCATTTTAACAATTAAAACCCCGATTATTACATTTTTTTAACCAATTATTAAAATAAACGTTGTTGATTCGTCCTTTACAACATGCATCGAAACAAGATAGAATTTCTTCAGTAATCGATTTGGCGATTCTCACAAACTTGATTTCGCCTCGATTGCTGAAGTTCCATAACCAGTCTCGCTGAATCTCCGAATAAGGAGAACGGGGGAACCGACTACGGCAATTCATGTGATTATGTATGATCATGTCGTAAAGGATTTCTTTGTAAGGGTCTTTGGGGTGAATTTGAGGTCATTGCGCCATGAGCGAATGATTGAGAAAGGGCGACTCTCTACGTCCTAACCCGACAGCTAACCTCGTAGGCGTATCAAGAGAGGCAACGACTCGTGCATCTATACATCATTGATTAGTCCAGAAGCCACGAATAGAGTTCCTCAACTCTTTCTTTAGGCTTCTTTTGTTTTTGAATAAACTTAGTAGGGTCATCATACTGTTGTTTAACAGGGGGTGACCAATGCCGAGAGGACTGGGACAGGAGTGCGAAGTGCGCTTTATGGCATTTCGTAAATACGATCTGTAGTCACGTCAAACGCATTATATGTCGATCTAGACGGCGGGACTATGTAAGGAGGACGGAAGATATGGGAATTTTCCGTAACCAGGATACCCATGAATCACGCTCATCCAGCATGTCTTACGCAATGCGATGGAAGCAAGAACATCTGCGTCAGGTTTTGCTAGTAGGAGTTCTAGCCATCGCGGTAATCACCATCATCCTGATTTGGTTCTACACACAGAATAGTAAAAAAATATATTTGGTTGTAGATGGAAAGACAGAGTCAATAACTACCAGACACTCAGCGGTCAATAAAGTGTTGGATGAACAGTCCATCATACTGCAGCCGGGCGATGAAGTTTCTAAATCGCTATCAAGTGCGATTAAAGATGGGGACCGAATTGAGATTGTCCGGGCCGTTCCTGTCAGCATCAGCGTGGATGGCACTCATAAACTATCCTTCACCACGAAGGCCAAAGTGGGTGATGCTATCCAAGAACTAGGCGTAGATGTGAATCAAGAGGATAAAGTTACCCCAGGCCAGAATCAGGCCATTACAGCGAACATGATAATTAATATCGTTCGCGTTAAGAAGCATAACGTACAACAACAAGAGACCGTACCATTCGATGTTGTCAAGACGAGTGATGATAAGCTGCCGAAGGGTGAAACCAAGGTAGTGCAGGAAGGCAGCCAGGGCCTGGTCGTACACAATGTTGAGAAAGTGTATGAGGATGGCAAGTTCGTGTCGAAGCGCTGGCTTGGCAAAGAAGTCGTTAAGAAGGCGACTCCTAAAGTCATTGCCGTTGGCACGAAGCCAAAGACTGCAGTAATGTCCGCTAGCATTTCCCGTTCCTCGGATGAGGTAAGCATCAGCGGATTGACTAAGAAGGGCGGAGTCTCATTCAAATATAAAAAAATGCTCAAGAACGTAACCTTGACCGCCTACTCTGCTGAGGAGGATGGAATTGGCACGAAGACAGCTACAGGTACCCGGGTCAAAGAGGGTAGAACGATCGCTGTCGATAAGAGTGTCGTTCCGTTAGGCTGGTGGGTATACATTGAGGGCCTCGGATTCCGTAAAGCGGAAGATACCGGTGGTGCCATTAAGGGCAACAAAATGGACGTATATTTCGATTCACTCAAAACAGCGAATCAATTTGGCCGCAAGAAAGGGCGGACTGTTTATGTTATCGGTCCGACCAAACCTGAGCTGAACTAGATCTCTGCAGGGTTGAATGGATATACCGAAATAAGATAGTATTAGGATGATGAATAAGACAGTGGATAAGAAGAGGATATACTCCTCTTCTTTTTGTTTTAGTTATTAGAGCGTATAATTTTTAGGGATATGTATTCCAATAGAGAATTTGTTATTTTGTTATGAAATGGAAGGGATGACCGTATATGATCAAAGAGGTCATTGTGGTAGAAGGACGGGACGATACTGTAGCGATTAAACGGGCAGTAGAGGCCGATACGATTGAGACAGGCGGTTCAGCCATCAATGAGAGAACACTGCGCAAAATAGCGCTTGCCCAAGATCGACGTGGGGTAATTATATTTACGGACCCGGATCATGCCGGAGAGAGGATTCGCAAGATCGTCGCACAGCGTGTACCGGGCTGCAAGCACGCTTTCTTACGTGAAGCCGATGCGACCAAGCGGGGAGATATCGGTGTCGAGAATGCGTCGCCAGAGGCGATACGAGAAGCACTGAGCCGAGTACGCAGCGAGACGGAGGGAATGGCCCCTCAGATCGATTGGGAAGACTTAATGGAGGCAGGACTTATTATTCACCCGCAGGCGGCTGCACGAAGACGAATGATCGGTGAGCTGCTCGGGATCGGTTATTGCAATGGCAAACAGCTGTACAAGCGGTTAGTGGTCTTTAAGATTAGCCGAGAGGAGTTTGCGGCTGCACTGGCACAATTGGAGGATGAAGGGGTAAATCATTGATGACAATAAGAGAAGATATAGCAACTCCACGCCGGACGAAGGAGATTATCCTGCGTCATGGTTTTTCGTTTAAAAAGAGTCTAGGTCAAAATTTTCTGATCGATCAAAATATTCTTGGCAAGATCGTGGCAGCGGCTGGATTGGACAAGACGAAGGGTGCTTTGGAGATCGGTCCAGGTATCGGTGCGCTTACCGAGAAGCTGGCTGAGGAGGCTGGCAAAGTGACTGCGGTTGAAATCGACCAACGACTACTGCCGATCCTAGGAGAGGTTCTGGAGCCGTTCTCACATGTACAGGTGGTCCATGGCGATGTATTGAAGCTCGACCTGAAAGAGTTATTTGCTCAGCAATTCAGCGATGTTGATGGCGTCAGTGTAGTGGCTAACTTGCCTTATTATGTCACTACGCCAATCCTGATGAAGTTGCTGGAAGAGAAACTGCCCTTGGAGAACATCGTGGTCATGATTCAGAAAGAAGTAGCGGAGCGCATGGCGGCTGCCCCTGGGGGGAAGGAATACGGTAGCTTGAGTATTGCGGTGCAATACTACAGCGAGCCTGAGCTGGTCTGTACCGTACCTCACAGCGTGTTTATTCCACAGCCGAATGTGGAGTCGGCAGTTATCCGACTTAAGGTACGTAAACAGCCTCCGGTTCAGGTAGAGGATGAGGCCTTCTTCTTCGAGGTCGTACAGGCTTCATTTGCGCAGAGACGCAAGACGATCTCGAATAATCTGAAGAGCCGATTCTTCCCGAAAGAAGGCAGGGAACGCCTGGAAGCTCTGTTGGAAGAGGCTGGCATCACCCCGTCTAGACGGGCGGAAACGCTGGATCTACATGAATTTGCCAAGCTGAGCAACGTGCTCGCGCAATTTGGATTGAACGAAGCTTAGCTGTAACCAAACCCTCTATCCGCCCATACGATGGGGATAGAGGTGATGGATTGTGACGAGATTGGGAGACTTGGTCGTCCGCAAATCCTATGGAGGGGATGTTACCTTCCGAGTGGAGAGAATTGAGCGGAGCGTGGCCATCATAAAAGGAATAGAATTTCGTCTGCTGGCCGATGCGCCACTGACGGATTTGTTAGAGGTGGACCCTGGTTCACCTGGGGAGAAGACAGAGCGTGCGCGGATCAAGGCGACCGAATCGCTTCAGCGGTTGCGTCAGGATCGTATGGAGATGGCGGAGCGCAATCAGGTTGCGGTCCAGCAGTGGTCTCCTGCGGCTCAGGAGCAGGCTTATTTCGAGGTGCCCGGCAAAGTGCTGCATCTGGATGGAGATGAGAGATACTTACAGAAGAGTCTTGATCTCTATGAGAAGCTGAGAGTGCCTGTGAATGGTTATTATGTCAATGAGTCTGCGATGCCTAGTGTGCTGTATCGTCTGCTGCCAAGCGTGAACCCGGATATTGTCGTGCTGACAGGACATGATGGGGTGCTGAAGAACCCTCCATCAAGAGACCTGTACAACTTGACCAGTTACAAAAACTCCAAGCATTTTGTTGAGGCTGTGCGAGTGGCACGTGAATATGAACGTAACTTCGATACACTGACGATTGTGGCGGGAGCCTGTCAGTCGCATTTTGAGGCCTTGCTACAGGCAGGAGCCAATTTTGCTAGTTCCCCTGCCCGTGTGCTGATTCATGCCTTGGATCCCGTCTATATTGCGGCTAAGGCGTCTTTAACTTCGATTCGGGATACGATTCATATTACCGATGTACTAAATCAGACGATTAGTGGTACTAAGGGAGTTGGGGGTATCGAGACCCGGGGGAGCTACAGAATCGGGCTGCCTACACTCAAGGATTTATCGAAGTTGGACATTGTTCCGACGATGTAAATCGAGCCTTTCAGAAAGTGTCGAAAAAAAATCGTTGACAATATTTTTTTCATGCTGATATAATTATTTATTTAATTTGACAATTGTGACCCCCTTTGTGTATAATGGACAAAGAAGGAAGGTGGTCACAGGCCATGGCTAAAAATGCACTATCAGAGATTAAGAATAGTCTTGAAGCTCACGTTGGTCAGAAAATCATGCTGCGGGCAAACGGTGGTCGCCGAAAGACCGTCGAACGTACTGGAGTGTTAGAGGAGACTTATCCTTCAGTCTTTATCGTTAAGCTTGACCAGGATCAACAAAGCTTTAAGCGTGTGTCCTATAGTTATGCCGATATACTTACCGAATCCGTTGAAGTTATGATATATAATGACGACAATGGAATGGGGATTTCGTATATTAAACCGTGAACATCATGATATGACAGACAAGCGATCTTTGCATTTTTGCAGAGATCGCTTTTTTCATGACAATTTTATGTCCATGCTGCGAGGACATTGGTTTAGCTTGTTGACCGTATGAAGTGATGCCGAATGTAGCATACTACGGATGTTCATTTTCTAGAGGTAGTTCAACTCGCACTTTATCTTATGATTAAAGGGGGGAATGGCTATGGCACGCAGACGGCGTAGTGTGATGTCGGAGGAGCTGAAGGTAGAGCTTGCCAAGGAGCTTGGATTCTACAATACGGTACAGCAACAAGGCTGGGGAGGCATTCGGGCCAAGGATGCTGGCAATATGGTCAAAAGAGCGATAGAAATGGCAGAACGGGCCGCCGCAAAGAATTCACAATAATGACTGCACATATTCAGGCTTCTCCCGAGGGGGAAGCCTTGTTTTTGTATCAGGATAAAGTAATATAGAGAAGGCAGGTTTGTCTTTTCACTACATAGACGAGATGCATGGATTTTTTATAAAATAGATATAGTGAACCCATTACATTATGGATTACTTGTAAGTTAGAATAACAGCGTTATGAAATCTTAGTGAATGGATATTTGAGGACAGGTGAACGCCTTGAAAATTTATGAGAAAGCACCGGCAAAAATAAATTTGATGCTTGATGTGCTATATAAACGGCCTGATGGGTACCATGAGGTCGAAATGATCATGACGATGGTTGATCTGGCAGATCGTCTGGAAATGAGCGAGCTCCCTCGCGACACGATTATTATATCGAGTCAGGCGGGCTATATTCCCTTGGATGAGAAGAATTTGGCCTTTAAGGCCGCTAAACTGATCAAGGAGCGCTACAAGGTTCCTAGCGGGGTCTATATCCATCTGGACAAGAAGATTCCTGTTGCTGCAGGACTGGCGGGCGGTAGTAGTGATGCGGCGGCGACATTGCGTGGGTTGAACCGCTTGTGGAAGCTCGGCATCTCGGATGCGGAGCTAATGGAACTTGGTGCAGAGCTTGGATCGGATGTACCTTTCTGCGTTACAGGAGGAACTGCACTGGCAACCGGTCGGGGTGAGAAGCTAACCCCTGTGGCTAACCCGCCACAATGCTGGGTCATTCTAGCCAAGCTGCCGATCAATGTATCAACGGAGGAAGTTTATGGTCGGTTCCGTAGCGACCGAATTACGAAGCATCCTTCGGCTAGCAAAATGATCCAGGCGATTGACAGTGGCTCTTTCCATGGGATGTGTCAGGAGCTGGGCAATGTGCTTGAGGAAGTTACATTGCAAATGCATCCGGAGGTGGCTCATCTTAAGGAGACGATGCTTCGACTGGGAGCGGACGGCGTATTGATGTCGGGCAGCGGCCCAACCGTCTTCGGTCTAGTGTCCAAAGAGTCGAAGGTACCGCGGATTTATAACGGGCTAAGGGGCTTCTGTAAAGAGGTCTATGCTGTCCGTTTGCTGACTTAATGAGCAAAAATTGTACAAAACCGTATGAAAATGATATATTTTCATTAAAATATTCGGATTTAGCGAGGGGTCTTCGTGAAAAAATTGAAAAGAAGCGCTCGATTAGTTGAAATGACGCAATATCTGTTATCTCGCCCGCATCATCTGATATCTCTGACGACGTTCGCGCAGCGATATGGTGCAGCCAAGTCCTCCATCAGTGAAGATCTGGCGATTATTAAAGAGGTGTTCGAGGATGAAGGAATAGGTGAGTTGCAGACACTGGCAGGCGCAGCCGGTGGGGTCAAGTATATTCCTAAGGTAGGGAAGGAGCAGGCTCTTGAATTTATCAGTGAGCTATGCGAAAAATTGTCAGAGCCCGACCGCATCCTCCCCGGAGGGTATTTGTATATGTCGGACCTGCTGGGCCAGCCGGCATTAATGAATGAGGCAGGGAAGCTGTTTGCTACCGCATTTGCCCACACTGACATCGATTGCATTATGACTGTTGAGACGAAGGGGATTCCGTTAGCTTATGCAACCGGTGCCGAATTGAACTTGCCAGTTGTACTCGTGCGCAGAGACCATCAGGTGACAGAAGGATCAGCAGTAAGTATTAACTATGTATCGGGATCTCATAAAAGTCTGCATACAATGACCCTGTCTCGTCGTGCGCTTAAAGAGAAGTCCAGAGTGCTCATCGTCGATGACTTCATGAAGGCTGGCGGTACGATTCAAGGCATGGTCGACTTACTTGCCGAGTTCGATGCGACTGTCGCTGGAGTTGGGGTGCTGGTAGAGTCTGGCGAAGTTGAAACAGAACAACGGCTTTTGCAAGATTATGTGTCCTTGGCAACGCTCCGTGCTGTAGATGCGAAGGAAAAGGAAATCTCAGTTACCCCTGGTAATTATTTTAATAAATGATATAGGCCCAAAATTAGTCATTTTCCCGTAAAAACTACCGGAATTATGGCGAATTCTGTCGAATAGCACATTATCCCAAAAAAATTCTTAAATTTGGCCTATTTTATTCACGAAAAAAAAGGATTTCCGTTTGCTATGTGGAATATTACACCAAGTCTCTAATGGAAAAAGGTGGTGAACACATATGCAAATTACGGATGTAAGACTCCGCCGAGTCAGCTCTGAGGGCAGAATGAAGGCGATTGCATCCATTACCATCGATAACGAATTTGTTGTTCATGACATTCGTGTAATTGACGGTAACAACGGGATGTTCGTAGCTATGCCTAGTAAGCGCACACCGGATGGGGAATTCCGGGATATCGCGCATCCGATCTCTTCGGGTACTCGCGAGAAGATTCAGAGTGCAGTTCTCGCAGAATACGAGCGCGCAGCTGAACAAGAGGAAGTTATTGAAGAAGGGGCTTAAGTTTTTTTGTAATGTCTTAACTAATTGGGGTTTGAGGAAAAGGGAGCCATACCTATGGCTCTCTTTTCTTTTTGCCTTAAATGAGATATAGTCAGTAATGAGTTCAATTGAAGGAGGCCGGGGCCTTGAAAAGATTTGCGATTATTCTTGCTGCAGGACAGGGGAAACGCATGAAGTCGAAGCTCTATAAAGTGCTCCACCCCGTTTGCGGTAAACCGATGGTCGGACATGTCTTGGATACGGTGAAGAAGGTCCTATGTGAACGCAGTATTGTGGTTGTTGGCCATGGTGCGGAAGCTGTTCAGTCTTATCTTGGCACGTCAGCGGAATATGTACTGCAAGAGAAGCAACTAGGGACCGGTCACGCCGTCAAGCAAGTCAAACAGCTGCTTGGCCAAGAGGATGGAACGACGATTGTAATCTGTGGAGACACTCCGCTAGTAACCGAGGAATCGCTGGAAGCAATGATTCAGCTTCATGAGAAGAATGGGGCAGCAGCTACGATTCTTACTGCCGATGTGGATCGTCCTGAGGGTTATGGACGGGTCATTCGTGGTGAGAGTGGTTCTGTGAATCGAATTGTCGAGCAGAAGGATTGTTCTCCTGAAGAAAATGCGGTAAAGGAAATCAATACCGGCACTTATTGTTTTGATAATGCAAAATTATTTTCTGCTCTGGAGAAAGTGACAAATAACAATGCTCAACAAGAGTATTATTTAACAGATGTCATAGGAATCCTGGCTCAAGAAGGCGAAGTTGTTGAAGGTTACAGAACGGACGATCATACCGAGTCTATTGGTGTCAATGATCGTATCGCTCTCTCTGAAGCAGAGACGCTTATGCGAGTTCGTATTGCCCGTAAGCATATGTTGAATGGTGTGACGATTGTAGATCCGAGCTCTACGTATATTGGAGCCGATGTTGCGATCGGAGCGGATACCGTTATTTTGCCGGGTTGCTCCATATATGGACAGACGGTAATCGGAGAGGATTGTATGATCGGTCCTTCTTCTGATATCGAGAACTGTCACATTCTTGACGGTGCAAAGGTCAAACATTCGGTGCTGAGCCAGGCAGAAGTTGGCAAGGACACGACCGTAGGGCCGTTTGCTTATTTGCGTCCTGGGACCAAGTTGGGTAATCATGTGAAGGTGGGCGATTTTGTAGAGATCAAGAATGCCTCGATGGATGATGGCTCGAAGGTCTCTCATCTTAGCTATATCGGCGATGCCAAGGTAGGCAAGAACGTTAACTTTGGTTGCGGCGCGATTACTGTCAACTATGATGGATATAATAAGTCTATTACTGAGATCGAAGACGATGCTTTTATCGGCAGCAATGTTAATTTGATAGCGCCGGTGAAGATCGGCAAGGGTGCGTATGTCGTTGCAGGCTCGACGATCACTAATGCGGTGTCGGACAATGATCTGGCTATTGCACGGAATCGTCAGGAGAATAAGCCGGGCTATGCGGAGAAGCTCCGCGCTCGTGCCAAAGCGAAGAAGCAAAGACAACAAGAAGAATCAAGAGAATAGCAGCAAGATGCCTAGGCAAGGAAGAAGTAATATGAATCGAAGTTCAGGATTCAGGATGCAGTGATCATATTAATGACGGGGATAGTTCGAGATATCTCTAATCTATCTACACAGCACGGAGGGTATTAAATTTTATGACTTATTGTGATTCTAAACTGAAGATATTCACTTGTAACTCCAATCCGAAATTAGCGCATCAAATCGCCGATTATATCGGAATCCCAATGGGAGAGTCGGAGACGACTAGCTTCAGTGACGGTGAGATTCAAGTCAAATTGTCGGAAAGCGTACGCGGCTGCCATGTATATATCGTGCAGTCTACTTGCGCTCCTGTTAATGACAATCTGATGGAGCTGCTCGTAATGGTGGATGCTTTGAAGCGTGCTTCAGCAAAGAGCATTAATGTAGTTATACCGTATTACGGATATGCACGCCAGGACCGTAAGGCGCGTTCGCGCGATCCAATTACGGCCAAGCTGGTAGCTAATCTGATTGAGAAAGCAGGTGCCCACCGCGTCATTACGATGGACCTGCATGCTATGCAGATTCAAGGCTTCTTCGATATCCCAGTGGATCATATGCTGGGTGTACCAATCTTGGCTCAATATTTCCGCTCTAAGAATATTCAGAACCCGGTTGTCGTATCTCCTGACCACGGTGGTGTAGTTCGTGCCCGCAAGTTGGCCGACTTCTTGAATGCCCCGTTAGCGATTATCGACAAGCGTCGTCCGGAACCTAACGTAAGTGAAGTTATGAACATTATCGGGAATATTGAAGGAAAGACGGCTATTCTCATCGATGATATTATCGATACCGCCGGCACGATCGTGCTTGGGGCCAACGCGCTTAAGGAAGGCGGCGTAGAGGAAGTCTATGCATGCTGTACACATCCTGTGCTGTCCGGTCCAGCGATGGAACGGCTCGATAATTCTCCACTCAAAGAAGTTATCGTAACGGATACGATTCCAATTACGCATCCTAATCCGACTAGCAAGTTGAAGGTGCTGTCTGTTGCTCCTCTTATGGGCGAAGCTATTATTCGTGTACATGAGGAATTGTCGATTAGTAAGCTTTTTGAAATAGAATAAAAAGTCTCAACCCTCCCAAACCCTCCCTTACCATAAGGGAGGGCTCCAAAGGGCTTGCTGCCCTCTGGACTCCTGCAAAATGGACTAACGTTGGAGGTAGAGAGGTGCTCCTGCGACTGTCCCCCTTCCGGGGGAAGCGCTAGGGGCTTTTGTTGCATAGAACGCTTTTCCCCCTTCGGGTACGTCTTACTTTGGGTGCACTTGGGTCACCTGGAAACACGCTGGGGAGGTCTGCTGCTTTCGGCTCGCCTGGGTTATAGCGAGGTGGGGGGCCGCTTTACACCCCTTCGGGGTACGCTCTACTATTGGCGGTTGTGAGGGGAGCGGGGAGAGGGCTGTGGTGTTTTTTGACTGCTACTTGGTATGAAGGAGTCGCTGTTCCTTCGGAATGCGCTAAGGTTTGAGCAGCGATTATAGTGTGAACTGGGGGATGCTCAGTGAAGCAATCCCAAGTCCGCTGTCCCTCCGGGATACGCTAGGTACTTGCAAGAAGTCCGCTGACCCTTCGGGATGCGCTAGGAAGGGCGAAGGAACCCGCTGTCCCTTCGGGATGCGCTGGGTATGCCAAAGAAGAGGATAAATGGAGGATTAACGAAGATGAAGTGGATTGTCGGCCTCGGAAATCCGGGGAGTCAATATGAGAAGACCCGTCATAATATTGGGTTTATGGCGCTAGATGAGTTGGCGCGCAGGCACAATATTGAGATCAAGCAGAGCAAGTGCAAGGCATTGGTCGGAGAAGGACTCTTGCCGGGCGGCAAGGTCGCGCTGATCAAGCCGATGACATATATGAATTTATCTGGGGAAGCAGTTCGGGCCTTTATGGATTATTATAAAGTAGCTCTGGAAGATATGATCGTGGTATATGACGATCTGGATACGGAGCTGGGGCGTAATCGGCTGCGTTATCAAGGGAGTGCCGGAGGACATAACGGGATTAAGTCAATTATCCAGCATACGGGAACGCAGACGTTCAACCGGATTCGTATGGGGATTTCTAGGCCGGAGCCGGGGTATGCGGTAGTAGATTATGTCTTGTCCAAGTTTGCTAAGAAGGACCAGCCGCTGCTTCAACAATCGATTGATGCGGCTTGTGATGCGCTGGAGTTCAGTATGGATCATACTTATGAGCAGACGATGGCCAAATTTAATCAATAGTTTCAGACTTCATATAGTTAAACCAAAGAGCTAATGCACAGGGCTAAGATACGGCGTTTCAGGGCATACTGAAGACATAATGATTCTTCAGGAGGCATATAGATGGCTATAAACTATATATGTCGGCACTGCCGAACGTTTATTGGTAGAATAGAGGCACCTTATATATCCGAATCTCAGCTAGGTTTCCATTCCTTGACCCCCGATGAGCGGAGAGATATAATAGCGTATGATTCGAACGGTGATACGACGGTTCGGGTAACCTGCGATTATTGCAGGGAGGCGCTGGAGAACAATCCAGAGCTGACCTTGCTCTCGAATCCGCTGCAATGATCGGCAGCGAGGATGAAGGATTCACTTTGAAATTATGGATAATAGAGCCTTGGCAAGCTTGCTGCTGAGGCTCCTTTTTGGTTCGAATATGGACCCTGGAACGCGAGGGGAGCTTTAGGGAATCTTGACTTTTCGTCATACGATTTTTATTAGAATAGTATCAATTATGCAATAAGAGAGGTGCCTCATTTGTTAAAAGCACTCATACAGGCTTTTTCGCAGGATTCTGACTTTGCTTCAATGGTAGCCGGGATAGAATCAGGAATGAGAGAGCAGCTTATTTCAGGCTTGTCCGGATCAGCCAGACAGGTCATGCTGGTATCGCTACACAAGAAGGTAGACCGTCCGATGCTGGTGGTTACCCATAACATGTTCTCTGCTCAGAAGATATATGAAGATTTACAGGAAGCGCTGTCATCCGAAGAGATCATGCTGTATCCGGCCAATGAATTGGTAGCCGCGGAGTCGGCCATTTCTAGTCCGGAGACGCTGGCCCAGCGGATTGAGGTGCTGCTGCAATGCTCGCAACAGTTTCGCGGTATTGTGGTGGTGCCTTATTCTGGTGTGCGCCGCTACATCCCTACTTCAGAGGTGATGTCCAGTGCCAGCCTATCGATAGAGGTAGGAGGAACTATTCAGCTGGAGTCATTCTTGACCCAAATGGTCGAGCTCGGATATGAGCGGGTGGAGCGTGTTGAGTCCCGCGGGGAAATGAGCGTCCGGGGCGGAATCCTGGACTTTTACCCATTGACCTCAGAGCTGGCCTATCGGGTTGAACTGTTCGATGACGAGGTCGATTCAATTCGTACCTTTGATCCGGCCGACCAACGCTCTGTTGACAAGATCAAACAAGTGACGATTACGCCATGTAAGGAACTGATTGCTTCTGGCGATCGTATGTCACGAGCGGCTCAGGTGGCAACGGAGCAACTGGAGCGGCAGCTTGAGAAGATGACTGATCGTCAGGCAAAGAATAAGCTGAAGGAAGAAGTTTCACGGGAGATTGAAATGCTGCGTGAGCATGTATATTTTCCGGAAATCTATAAGTATGTCTCTTTGCTCTATCCAGAGAATCACACATTGTACAATTACATGCCTAAGGATACGCTGCTCGTATTGGAAGAACCGGCACGTCTACTGGAGACGGCTAAGCAGCTGGAGCGCGATGAAGCGGAGTGGAATTTGCATCTGCTGCAGAATGGGAAGAGTCTGCCTGAGCTTCCGCTAGCGGTGGAGGCGGACCAGGTGCTCTATCATCGTCCATTCCAAACACTGCTGTTGTCGTTATTCTTGAGACAGGTCCCGCATATCCAACCGCAGAACATTATCAATTTCGTAACTCGCTCGATGCAGGACTTCCACGGACAAATGAATGTGCTTAAGGCAGAGATGGAGCGTTGGAAGAAGAGCGGAGCCAACATCATGATGCTAGCCAGCAACGAAGAACGCATGGACAGAATGCGCAGGGTGCTGCTCGATTATGGAATTGACGAGCCAACGCTACTAAAGGGCAATCTACAATCCGGCTTCGAATTCCCGTCCGTTCACCTGGTTGTGATTACGGAGGGGGAGATGTTCTCCAAGAAGCAGCGCAAAGCCCGTAAGTTGGGTAAGAGTATGGATAATGCGCAGCGAATTAAGAGCTACACTGAACTGAAGGTCGGCGATTACGTGGTTCATCAGAATCATGGGATCGGGAAGTATGTTGGTATCGGAACGCTGGAGGTTGGCGGCATTCATAAGGATTACATCCATATCCTGTATGCCGGTGGCGATAAGCTGTCCGTGCCGATTGAACAAATTGATCTGATTCAGAAATATGTAGGCTCAGAGGACAAAGAACCTAAGGTCTATAAGCTCGGGGGGAATGAGTGGACCCGGGTTAAGAATAAAGTGCGCTCCTCGGTACAGGATATTGCTGATGACCTGATTAAGTTGTATGCGGACCGTCAGGCCTCGCCAGGCTTTGCCTTTGAGAAGGATTCGCCGGAGCAGCAAGAATTTGAAGCGATGTTCCCTTACGATGAGACACCGGATCAGCTCCGTGCTATTACGGAGATCAAGAAAGATATGGAGATCTCGCGTCCGATGGATCGTCTGCTCTGTGGAGACGTTGGCTACGGAAAGACCGAGGTGGCTATTCGCGCTGCCTTCAAGTCAGCGATCGAGGGTAAGCAGGTCGCCGTATTGGTACCTACGACGATCCTTGCACAGCAGCACTATGAGACGTTCCGTGAACGCTTTGCTGGTTATCCGATCAATATTCAGTCGCTGAGCCGCTTCCGCAGTCGGAAGGAGCAGAATGAGACGATTAAGGGTGTTCGTCAGGGGACTGTCGATATTGTTATTGGAACCCACCGTTTGCTGTCCCAGGATCTTATATTCAAGGATTTGGGTCTGCTCATTGTCGATGAGGAGCAACGCTTTGGCGTAACACACAAAGAGAAGTTGAAGAGACTGAAGACCAACGTGGATGTGCTGACATTGACGGCAACGCCGATTCCGCGGACACTCCATATGTCGATGCTCGGTGTACGTGACCTATCGGTCATCGAGACGCCACCGGAGAACCGTTTCCCGGTACAGACCTATGTTGTGGAATACAGCCCTTCGCTCGTTCGCGAAGCAGTGGAACGCGAGATTGCCCGAGGTGGACAGATTTACTATCTGTATAATCGAGTTCAAGGCATTCAAGAGATGGCTGCACAGATCTCCATGCTCGTACCTGAGGCCAGGGTTGCCGTTGGTCATGGACAGATGTCGGAGCAGGAACTGGAGAAGACGATTCTCGACTTCCTAGACGGGGAATATGATGTTCTGGTCAGCACGAGCATTATTGAGACCGGGGTCGATATTCCGAACGTGAACACGTTGATCGTACATGACGCTGACAAAATGGGTCTGTCCCAGCTGTATCAGCTGCGGGGTCGGGTCGGGCGCTCCAACCGAATTGCCTATGCTTATTTCACATATCAGCGGGACAAATCCTTGACTGAGGTCGCAGAGAAACGTCTGCAGTCCATTAAAGAGTTTACTGAACTCGGCTCAGGATTTAAAATTGCTATGCGGGACTTGGCAATCCGTGGTGCAGGTAACCTGCTCGGGGCGGAACAGCATGGCTTCATCGCCTCGGTCGGCTTCGACTTGTACTCGCAAATGCTGGCGGAGGAAATCCAGAAACGGAAGGTATCCATGCTTGGCGAGCCTGATCTGATGGAATCATCCTGGAGCACGACGATCGATCTTGGCATCGACGCCTATTTACCGCCGGATTACATTTATGATAGTATGCAGAAGATCGAGATTTACAAAAAAACCGCATCCGCGGCTTCGTTCGAGGATGTCACCGATTTAGAGGACGAGCTGCTTGATCGCTTCGGCGATTTGCCGGTGGCTGTCATGAATCTGCTATCTGTGGCCAGAGTCAAGCTATATGGTAAGAAGTATGGCATCGAATCCATCGTACTTCGCGGCGACGTGGTGACTCTGAAGTTCTATCAAGGCAGAGAGAAGGATCTGATTCCGACGAAACTCGCGGAGGTTGGAAATCTGTTCGGAAGACGTGTACAATTTAATCAAGGGTCTGGTATGGTAATCCGGATCAAAACCAAAGGTATGGACGACCAAGAATTGATGGGCCTATTGGAGCAATTCCTGGGAGCCCTAAAGGACTCGTTCAAGACGAAAGGGGAACTACAAGATGTTTCGAAGTAAAGGGCGCTCTTGGAAGACGCTGCTGCTGACTGCTCTCGTGGTCGTACTAACTATGTCTGTATTAGCTGGATGTGGTAAGAAGACTGACAACAATGTCGTTGCTACGTATGACGGCGGAGAAATTACACAAAAGGAATTCGATCTTGAACAGCGCATGGTTCTTGCCTTGCAGCCGCAAATGGCACAGTTTACGGAAATGGATGACTTCCGGGAATACTTGGTCAAACAGGCGATTGCCTATAAATATTGGGAGAGTAAGGCCGACGACAAGATGAAGGAAGAAGGCAAGAAGAAGGCTGAGACTCAATACAAGGCAATGAAGGACGCTAATGGCGCTGATAATGTTAAGCAAATGCTGGATGCACAGAAGATTACAGAAAAAGAATTCCAGAACTACATGACTCGTATTTATACGGTTATGGAGACGCAGTTAAAGGGAGTTACGGAAGATGATGTGAAGAAGGAATTCGAAGCATCCAAGGAAGATTACATTACCGCTTCCGTTCGTCATATTCTGATTGGGCTCCAGGATTCGGAAGGTAAAGAACGCAGCAAGGAAGATGCTCTGAAATTAGCCAATGAAGTTAAGGCAAAATTGGACAAGGGTGAGGACTTTGCTACGCTCGCTAAGCAATATAGTGAAGATCCAGGCTCGAAAGACGACGGTGGTCTGTATGCAGATGCACCTGTCAACCAATGGGTACCACAGTTTAAAGAAGCAGCAATGACGCTTCCTTTGAATAAAATCAGCGATCCAGTGGAGACGGATTACGGATATCATATTATTCGTGTAGAATCCAGAACCGAGAAGACATTCGCAGACTTAACAGATGCGGAGAAAGATACGCTGAAGATGGGTGTTGCTTCCCAGAAATTGGACGAGTTCATGTCCGGCGATCTGGAGAAGAACATTATCAAGAAAATTACCTTGCCTAAGGTAGAGAAGAAAGCAGAGAACACAGATAAATCAGGCAATACCGGAACAACAGGGAATACTGATCAATCTGGAGACTCTGGCAATTCCAGCACCTCTGGTGCTAATAGCGAGAAGAACAGCAAATAATTACGATCCATCTTGGATCGGGGATTATCTGTTTTTTAGAAGCTTAACGTTAGCGGCGTGAATTTACTTTACGCTGCTTTCTTGTCTCTTGTTACGGATAGCAAGTACTTACCGAGAAGGTAAAATACGATGCATAAGGATTTGGGAAGGGATGAATACTATGGTCAGAATCACAAGGAGCCGACAATCCCTCTCATCCTGTACAAATACATCCGAAGATTTAAACAGATATCCCAAACAGTAGTTCAAAACTTCTTAAGAAAGCGGGGCAACATGTGATATGAAAGCTACTGGAATTGTACGTCGTATTGATGATCTAGGACGGGTGGTTATTCCTAAGGAAATCCGCCGCACTTTACGGATTCGTGAAGGGGATCCACTCGAAATTTTTGTGGATCGTGATGGAGAAGTCATTTTGAAGAAATATTCGCCGATCGGTGAATTAGGGGATTTCGCTAAGGAGTATGCAGAATCGCTCTATGAGGGCACCGGACATACTACGCTTATCTCAGATCGGGATACGTTGATCGCCGTTGCAGGGGCTTCCAAGAAGGAATATCTGGACAAGCAAATCAGTCTCCTGCTTGAGAGCAGCATGGAGGGCCGCAAGACGATCCTTGAGACCACGACGGGGACATATGAGATCAATAAAGATCATCCGGAGACGATTTCTGCCTTCGTTATTGCGCCGATTATCTCCAGCGGTGATCCTATCGGTACTGTGATTTTGATGAACAAAGACGAATCGGTGAAGATGTCCGAAATGGAGACGAAGATGGCAGAGACCGCTGCTGGGTTCCTTGGCAAGCAGATGGAACAATAAAGGATTCTAATAGTTATACACGTACACTCCAATGCATAAGGCGGTTTAAAACCGTCATATCTCGGAGTGTATTTTTTATGTCTGATAGGTAGTTCAAAAAGTCCGCTTCATCCAACTGAAGCGTTTTGAAAAAACGCACATCGGAAGCCTAAGCTTCGGTGCTGAAAATCGGCCTTTTTGAACACGTCCCTAGGGCAAAAGTGGTCTCGGTGGTCGGTTTCGTTTTATAATGGACGTGTTCTTGGATCGACAGTTCATTATTTTACGTAAAGTAGGTTCATTATGAAATCAGGAAATAATAATGTATCGTCCCAACTGTTAAAGGGGGCGGCGGTACTCAGCCTGGCAGCGATTATTACGAAGCTGCTGGGGACACTACAGAAAATTCCGCTTCAGAATATCGGAGGAGACGGCGTATTCGGCATTTATAATACCGTCTACCCGTTTTATACAATCCTGTTAACACTAGCGACAGCCGGATTTCCGACAGCAGTATCAAAATTCGTAGCTGAGCGTCATGCGAGAGGGGACGAACTTGGCAAACGATCGGTGCTCCGGTTGGCTACCCTCATGATGATCGCCCTCGGGTTAGCTGGCAGCGCATTAATGTATTTCGGCGCCCCACTGCTGGCGTTCTTGATTGGTAGCAACCAGTTGGTACCTGCGTTGCGGAGCGCGGCTCCGGCACTGCTATTCATACCACTCAGCGCCTCGCTTCGCGGTTATTTCCAGGGCCTACAGAATATGATACCGACCGCGGTATCGCAAGTCACGGAACAGGCCGTAAGAGTGGCAGTAATGATTGTATTCTTATTGTATTTAAGCAATGTTGGAGCAGCCCAGTCAGTCATAGCCGGGGGCGCACTATCCGGTTCAGCATTTGGTGGTGCAGCGGGCTTATTAGTTATGTTGATGTATTGGATTAACTATCGCAGACAGCTCGGGGCAGGCTCCTGGCAAGTCGGCGATACTAGGGCGGGAGCTAAGCTTGTCGGAGGAACGGTTGGCAAAGAGATTCGCTCAGTTGCCGCAGGGAATCCAGGAGAACGAGGCGGAGCCCTGCTCTCATCTCTACTTCGCTATGCGATCCCAATCTGTCTTGCTTCCCTGGCCGTTCCGTTAATCAGCCTGGTGGACACCTTTACATTGCCGCGGTTGCTGTCTGCCCATGGAGACGAGCTAGCCGTAATGTCGACTGTTGGTGTTTACAATCGCGGGATTCCTCTTGTACAATTGGTGACTATGCTGGCTTCTTCATTGTCGGTGTTGTTTATCCCTGTATTGGCGGAGATGAATGTTCGGGGGGATACTACGGGGATCAGGCGGCAGCTGACACTGGCGCTCCGCTGGTTTTGGCTGATCGGGCTTGCCTCTTCGTCAGGGCTCGCCCTGCTAGCCGAACCGATCAATGTCATGCTGTATCAGGATGGTACAGGCAGCGGCACGATGGCCTGGATCGCCTGGACGGCAGCGCCAAGCGCGCTTGTAACGGTAACAGCAGCACTGTTGCAGGGGCTAGGCTTCGTCCGCGCCCCGGCATTTCATCTGCTGCTGGCCGCCGCGCTCAAGACGGCGCTGAACGCGGCCCTTGTGCCGCAGATGGGCATTACCGGCGCTGCCATCGCCGGTATCATCGCCTACGCTGTAGCTGCGGTGCTCAATCTCGCGCTGCTGCTCCGGCGCACGGGGCTCCGCCCCCATGCTCAAGCAGCGCTGTTGCAGCCGGCCGTCGCCGTATTGGCAATGGCCCTGCCCGTGCTCTTGCTGCGCCTTGCTGCCGCCCCGCTGCCATCGAGTCGCCTGGTAGCGACTCTGGTCAGCCTGCTGGGCGTGCTGCTCGGCGCAGCCGTGTTCGCCGTCGCGGTCCTGCGAACGCGTCTCTTGACCGCGGCGGAGGTGGCCGCCTTGCCGCGGATCGGACCAAAGCTGCTGAAGCTGTTCATAAGACTGCGGCTAATACGTCCAGAATAAATAACGATAGATAAATCGTCTGCAATAATCTGCGATTGTTGCAATTTCGTAATTGGACAGAACTAGTGGTATAGTATTATCATGCCATTTAGGCATAATTTATGGACTGCAGTGCAGGATAGGCTGAAGCAGCCTGCCGGCAAGCCGTTCTAACACGATTGGAACAGGAGTGTGACTCATACATGAGCGCGAGCATAACGGTGATAGGACTTGGATCCGGCAATCCGGAGCAATTGACTCTGGGCAGCCTTAGGAGGCTCAAGGAAGCACAGGAGCGGTACGTGCGTACGAAGGAGCATCCCGTTGTAGGCTGGCTGGAAGAGACAGGGGTCGGGTTCACCTCATTTGATGCCGTGTATGAGGCGAAGGAGGATTTCCCTTCTGTATACGCTGAGATCGTAGATCAGCTGATCGAGCGTGCTATAGCTATGCCGGAGGAGCAGGAGATCATATATGCGATTCCTGGTCATCCAATGGTGGCGGAGGCAACGGTGAAGCTGCTGCGGGAGCGTTGTCCTGCTGAGCAAATTGCACTAAATATCATTGGGGGCGAGAGTTTCCTTGATGAAGCGTTCGTACGGCTTGGCTTTGACCCGATCGAGGGATTTCAGCTGCTGGATGCTTTGGAAATATCCGCCGGGGCGTTCAACCCGCGCTTGCATACATTGATTGGTCAAGTATACGATGAATTTACAGCTTCCGACGTCAAGCTGAGTCTGATGGATATCTACCCGGACGATTATGAGATAACCGTAGGACATGCCCTCGGGGTGGAGGGCAGCGAGCAGATCGTTACCGTTCCGCTCTTTGAACTCGACCGCGTCGAAGGATTCGGTAACTTGTCGTTAGTTTACGTTCCGGCCAATATGGATGATGCCCTGCGCATTCACACCTTAGATCGTCTGCACGAGATCGTGTCGATTCTACGCAGCCCTGGTGGCTGTCCTTGGGACCGCGAGCAGACGCATCAGTCGATCCGCAAAAATCTGATCGAAGAAACCTATGAAGTGTTGGAGACGATCGATGAGGACGATCCAGACCATATGCGTGAGGAACTGGGTGATTTGCTGTTGCAAATTATGTTGCACTCACAGATGGAGGAAGAGGTAGGGACCTTCTCCGTATACGATGTTATACAGGAACTCAATGAGAAGCTGGTCTACCGCCATCCGCACGTGTTCGGAGAACTGAGCGCTGAGGATGCCGAGGCTGCGCTTCGGAACTGGGATGCGATGAAGGCCGAGGAGAAGCGCCGTAAAGGAATCGAACCGGAGCGGTTGTCAGCATTAAGCGGTGTACCTCGCGATTTGCCTGCTTTGATGAAGGCATATAAGCTCCAGAAGAAGGCGGCGAAGGTTGGCTTCGACTGGGAACAAATTGATTCAGTCTGGGCCAAGCTGGAGGAAGAGATATTAGAGCTTCGCGAGGCTGTGAAGACGCAGCAGCTGTCCGAACAGACACTTGAACTGGGGGATGTTCTGTTCTCTGTCGTTAATGCAGCAAGATTCATCGGTGTCGATCCGGAAGAAGCCTTATCGCAGACGATCTCCAAATTTGTCCGTCGATTCAGCTATGTGGAGCAGCGGCTTCACGAAGCTGGGAAGACTCCTAGCACTAGCTCCCTTGTCGAAATGGACGAATTATGGGAGGAAGCGAAGGAGAATGAACGGAGATAATTAGGAAAATTGCCTAAAATGCGGGTAATTTTGCGGAAAAAACAAAAAAAATCTAAGTTCCGGGCAGGATTTTCAATTTTAAGCAAGAATACTCATACAAAGATATCCTTGCGGTAAAAGGAGTTATTGCACCAATTACTGCAATATCAATATCAATATCATTTATTTCTTTATCTATTGGGAGGCATTAATAATGAACAAAACAGATCTGATCAACAACATTTCTAGCAAGAGTGGCTTGACTAAAAAAGACGTTGAATCCGTATTGAACGGATTTCTTGGTGAAATCACTGAGGCTCTTGCTGGCGGAGACAAAGTACAATTGATTGGTTTCGGTACTTTCGAAACTCGCAAGCGTTCCGGTCGTACTGGCCGTAACCCACAAACTGGCAAGACGATCGAAATTCCTGCATCCAACGTACCAGCATTCAAAGCCGGCAACAAACTTAAAGAAGCTGTAAAATAATGCGTCTCGACAAATTCCTTAAGGTGTCGCGCTTGATTAAGCGGCGTACAGTCGCTAAGGACGTCTCCGATCAAGGGAGAGTTCTGATCAACGGCCGTGAATCGAAGCCGAGCAGTGCGGTCAAGGTGGGGGACGAAATTACGGTGCAATTCGGCCAGAAGCTGGTTACCGTAAGAGTTGAACGCTTGGCTGAGACCACTCGTAAAGAAGAAGCAGCTACGATGTATACCTTGGTGAAGGAAGAACCGATCGCAAAGCATGATTTGTTCGAATAACAAATTGTGATTTTACTGCTTATTCAGCGGTGCCATAGGGCACCGCTTTTTATTTTCCCTTCGGTTCTAAACCGGGCATCTGCTCCATAAGCTATTTGTAAGAAGGAGGGGTACATGCCATGGTCGAACAAGGAAAAGGGAAGCGTCAGGAGTTGCATTTATTTCAAAGAAAGCTGCTCGAAATATCAGGGGTGCTGAATGTGGAGAGCTTCGATAGCGAGGAGTTTCTGCTGCAGACCGAGCTCGGGCATTTGACGATCCGCGGACAGAATTTACATATCAAGAACTTGAACCTAGAACAGGGGCTTGTCAGTATCGAGGGCCTGGTAAATTCCCTGTCCTATCTGGAGCCGGGCTCCCATTCATCGAATAAGAGCTTCCTCGGTAAATTGTTCCGATGAACTTACATACGCAGTGGATAACCCTTCTCTGGATGTTGGCATGCGGAGGAATTATGGGAATGGTGTTCGACGGCTACCGGGTCGTGTCCTGGCAATTTCGTTTCCCCCGGTGGAGTATTCATGCCCTTGACCTTTTATATTGGTGCGCTTCTGCGTTATTCGTATTTCGAATTTTATATCATACGAATCAGGGAGAATTAAGATTCTATGTGTTTTTAGGACTTTTTATAGGCGTTTGGATTCATTTTTTGTTTCTTAGTGTTATAACCGAACGTTTTGTGGTAATGTTAATTATAGTAATAAAGCGGTTTTATAGGATATTAGTCGGAATTGTCCGGGTCGTGCTCATTGCACCGATCAGGCTGCTTCTCAAAGGAATTAGGTTGTTGCTTGGTTTTATATGGGTTATTTTATTATTCCTGGGGCGGATCACTTTGCTGCCGTTCTGGAAGCTTCTATTGTGGGCTACAAGGCCGCTGCGTAGACGTCTTCGCATTTCGGACAGGCTAACCGCAGCGCGGGATTGGATAAAGTCGTTATGGACACGCTGGTTTCATAGAGAGTAAAATTTCGCAATGAATGAGAGATTAAGAGAATGGAGGGCGCTCAATTGCATAAGGTATCCACAGATCGACAATCGCAGAATAAGGCCGGAACAATCGGAGCGCGCCGTAGATTACGGTTATGGATGATATTCATGGCTGTTTTTATGATATGGTCGGGCCATACTTTTATTTCTCAATCCAGTGAGATTGGACAGAAATCTGAGCAGCTGTCGGAGCGTCAAGCTTCTAAGGTAGCGGCGGAACAGAATTTGAATCAATTGAATTATGAATTGAATCGTCTGAAGGATCCTGAATATATCGGTCAGATCGCAATGAAGAAGTATGGACTGTATAAACCTGGTGAAATTCCGGTTCGGGTATCCGATTCCGGCTCGGATAATGATTGAAATCTAAGGGCATCCGTCTGTTGACCTTGTTTCACTCATTCGGTATAATCAAATCACCGCAGTCATGATTTCGAGGCCTGGCTGTATATTTTTAAGGGAGGATCATTTTATTTTATGGCAATAGAAGTGGGCACCAAGTTAGAAGGTAAAGTGACAGGCATCACGCATTTCGGAGCATTTGTGGATCTGTCAGGAGGTGTCACGGGTCTCGTTCACATCTCGGAGATCGCCGACAATTACGTGAAGGACGTCAACGATCACTTGAAGATTGGCGATATGGTTACCGTTAAGGTAATTAATGTCGATAAGGACGGTAAGATCGGACTTTCCATTAAGCAAGCCGTTGATAAGCCGGTTGAGTCAAGCAGACCGCCTCGTGCACCAAGAAGCGATCGCCCAAGCGGCGGCAGAGACGGGGACAGACCAGGTGGCGGATTTAATCGGGATCGAGGGGGACGTTCTTTCCCAAATAAGACTACATTTGAAGATAAAATGTCGCGTTTCCTCAAGGATAGTGAAGAGCGAATTTCTTCGTTGAAGAAGAATACGGAAGGCAAACGCGGAGGACGCGGAGCTAAACGAATGTAATTTCTTAATATGAAACCCACCGTAGGCATAAATATGCCTACGGTTTTTTGTTGTTGTACGACGGTAGCTTAGGAATTTGTTTTTTTGAACTCGTATTTTAATTTTTTTCCAGCTTCTATTTTTGTCGTCTGTCCCGCTCAGGCGACAGGTTATTACGCAATAACACGATATGTATCAGATCAATCAGTACTGTAGTGCGTTAAAATGAGGATGCCAGGTACGAACATAAGCACGTATATGGGCTATGTATCCTTTGACTGGCCTAGGTTCGTGGTGTTTCGTAAATCCCTCTCAATTTGTCGGAAATTTCTTAGCTCCCTGCTCCGGTATCTGACAAACTTTCCAGTACGCTCTACCTATAATGGGACATACCTAACAAATTGGATAAGGTGGTGCCAGTTGATGGAGAAGTGGAATGTCATTATGTTTCCCGGTTTGAAGAGGCTAAAAGGACATACCAAGGCAAAAGGCAGAAAAGCCTGGATGGATGTACCGCTCTTGGAGCGAGCCGCTCAGCGTTTTACGGTGAATAAATGGAATTTGCTCTTTCTGGTGATGGCATTCTTACTGGGGAGAGCTACTATTCTGGACGAGCTGTCGCCGTTTGCCGTCGCCTTCTTCGCGGTGATGATGTTCATGCGACGTGATATCGCGATAACAGCGGGGGCACTAATGGTGATTGGGGCACTCCTATCTCCAGTTCAGCACGGCATATGGATCGCAGCAGAACTGCTTATATTCTACTTGATTCATAGAGGTCTAGAGAATTTTGAGCGAGCGGACATTTCTTATGCCCCTTTAGCTGTATTTACAAGTACCTTTCTTGTAGGTCTATTCCAGGCAGTCGTCGGCCCCTCCTTAAGTTGGTACTCAATGATGATGATGGTAGCTGATTCCATACTCAGCTTTGTACTGACTTTGGTCTTTATTCAATCCGTGCCGGTCTTCTCGCTTCGCAGGAAGGGACGTCATCTTAGGAATGAGGAGATCCTCTGTCTGGTCATCTTATTGGCATCAGTGATGACCGGTGCTATCGGTTGGGAGATATATGGTCTATCCATCGAACATATTATGTCGAGATATTTGATTCTGTTATTCGCTCTGGTTGGAGGCGCTTCGCTCGGAGCATCAGTTGGTGTAATTACCGGGCTGATTCTCAGTCTGGCCAACATGACAGCGCTCTATCAGATGAGTCTGTTAGCCTTTGCCGGCATGCTGGCTGGCATGTTACGGGAAGGACGTAAGTGGGCTGTCGCTTTGGGGATGCTGCTTGGCTCATCGATTCTATCAATATATTTGACGGGTCCTGCTGAGGTGATGTCTTCAACTTGGGAGAGTTGCATGGCGATCCTACTCTTCCTAGTAACTCCGAAGGGAGCGATAAGTATCATTGCCAAGTATGTACCCGGTACGCAGGATCATCTCAATTCACAGCAGGAATATGCAAAACGGGTCAGGGAGATTACAGCCGGGCGGGTAGCCCAGTTCTCCCAGGTGTTCAAGCAACTGTCGCGCAGCTTTGGTCAGATGGCTAGCAGTGGCGAGATGTCCAAGCAGAGCGAAGAGGTTGGCCATTTTATGAATGCGATTACCGAAGGAGCTTGCGGGAATTGCCTTCGTCGCAAAGCTTGTTGGGACAATAATTTCTATCAAACTTATAAA
>DASYFA010000072.1:0-4886 GCA_036498705.1 Paenibacillus sp. | reverse complement strand
ATATGCGGCAAAAGAAGCGATCAACACAGGGATCACTGTCGCTGGAACGGCAATCGTCAGTGTATTCCAGAAGGCTTGAGACAGGCCAGTTCCCTTCTGGATCGTCTCACTGCCATCGGCCTGCTTGAGCTTATATTCCTTACCAGACAGCACATTTCTGTAATTGTCCAGTGTGAACTTCGGCTGCGCCTCCCAACCGCGCTCCATAACATTCAGAGTCCTCGCCCGTCGGTTCTCCCATTGTAGCCGCTTGCCGTCAACGACTACGCCCGCTTTCAACTGATCGTCGCTAAAAGTCCCGCCTTCCACCTGAATCGGCTCTCGCAGATCCGTATCTTTCGGTAAGGTTAGCGTATCCTTCGTTTGCCAGCCTTGATGAGGGAATACCTTCCACCAACCGCTCTGTAGTATATCCGCCGCCGGACGGAAGGAAGAAATGAACAGCCCGAGCGTAGGAATAAGCCAGATCAGACAGATAATACCGAGTACAATATTTACGACAGCCTTGCTGCCTCTTCGCTTGCTTTTCGAGGCCATTTACCATCCCCCCTGTCTGCGAAATTGACGTAGATTAATAATAATGACAGGAATAATCGCAATTAACAGGACGATGGCCAGCGTCGATCCGTACCCGAAATTGCGGTACATAAAGAATTGGCGGTAAAACTGTGTAGCTACCACCTCGGTATCGTACTGTCCTCCGGTCATGACCATGACGACATCGAATATTTTGAGCGTAAATACGACAATCGTCGTCGTCACCGTCAAAATGGTCGCTGAAATATACGGAATAATAATCCGGCGGAATATTCGGATCTCACCAGCGCCATCGACGCGAGCCGCCTCAAGAATATCATCAGGAACACCCTTGATCGCCGCCGAGAAGATCACCATGGCGAACCCAGTCTGCATCCAGATCAGGATCACGATCAAGAATAGATTGTTCCAGGGCTGGATCATACTCGTCCACGCCTGTGGCTCACCGCCGAAGAAGATGACAATCGCATTAAGCAGACCAATCTGCTCATCGCCCGGTTGATAATAATAGATAAACTTCCAGATGACCCCGGCGGCGACGAACGAGATCGCCATCGGCATGAAGATGATCGCTTTGGCGATTCGCTCATAACTGCTTCGATCCGCCAATATGGCGATGAGCAGTCCCAGCGATACACAGGCCAACGTGCCGATGAATACCCAGAGTAGATTGTTGCGCAGTGCGACACCCATCAGTCTATCGCTAAAAATGGCTGCATAGTTCCCGAAACCCACGAATTTATCAGAGGAGGCGTTGAAGAAGCTTAAGTAGAAGGTACGTAGCGCCGGAACAATCAACAGCCAGCCGAGCAGTATAGCCGCGGGGCCGATGAAGATGTAGGGTAATATTTTGCTGCGAAGATGATCAGGATACTTCTCCACCGCCAAATTAAACGAATAGTAGAGAAAATACACACCCAGCACTCCCCATAAGACAGCAAGAACGGCCGTAATAAGCGGATTTAGTGCGGAATTTCGAAAAAAGATGAAGATTAACCCATGACCTGCCACATTCACCACAAGCACAAGAAGCGATAGCAGAACCGCCCCTAAGCTGATTTTGGATTTGTTCACTGCCCGCATACGGCCGCCTCCTTTTTATACTATTTGCACGTATTTAATCCGGTTTTCAGCACCGAAGCAGCAAACTATTTGTTGTCCCAGCCTGCCTGGATCTGCTTCATCGCATCATCCAGATTTGCCGCACCGCTGACATAGTCGGTCATTCCCTTCCAGAACGTGCCCGCTCCAACGCTTCCTGGCATCAAATCGGAGCCATCGAAGCGCAGCGTAGTAGCGTCTTGAACGAGCTTAGCCATGCGGCGATCGGATTCCGTCGTATACCAATCGAGTGATGCATCATTCATCGGAGCGATGACGCCGCCGGACTGTACCCAAGTCTTGATCGATTCGCCTGTCGAGAAGAATTCCATAACAGCGCGAACCTCTGGACGGTCGTTGAACATCGAATAAATATCCCCGGCTACCAGCACCGGCTTACCATATTTCTCATCGATCGATGGGAAGTAGAACCAAGCGACATCCTCATCAATTTTGGCCGTCTCCGGGAAGAAGCTCGTGATGAAGTTAGCCTGACGGTGCAGCCATGCCTTCGGCGGGTTATCGAACAACGGCGCAGTGGCATCGCCGAAGGACGTTGTAACGATTGATTTTGTGCCGCCGTATACATAATCCTTGTTCATCCAGATTTGCGACATGAGTTCCACCGCATGCTTCACTTCCGGCGAGGTAAACGGCAGCTCACCCTTTACCCATTTATCGTAATTCTCTGGAGTAGTCGTGCGCAGCATGATATCCTCGACCCAGTCTGTCGCTGGCCAGCCTGTCGCCGCGCCGCTCTCAATCCCGATCGTCCATGGCGTGTCGCCATCCTTCGCGATCTGTTCCGTTAACGCCATCAGCTCATCCCATGTCTCCGGAATTTTATATCCGGCCTCCTCGAATTGCTTCTTCGGATACCAGACCAGACTCTTCACATTACTGCGGTTCCACACCCCAGCCATAATGTTGTTGCCGTCTTTACCCGGCATGGTCGCCATATCAATCCAGCTCTGATTGTAGTTTGATTTCAACTTATTGGTATCTAGAACCTGATTCAAATCAATAACCTTGCCTGTCTTGGCAATCGCAGCGAGTAGACCCGGCTGCGGGAAGTCAGCAATATCAGGTGCATTCCCGCCATCAACACGGATATTAATCGTCGCCTCGAATTCCTTGGTGCCTTCATATTGAATATCGATTCCTGTTTTCTGCTCGAAATCCTTGACGGCGTTCTCGAATTTGACCTGGTCAGCGTCGACGAAAGGACCCATCATCGTTACTTTGGTACCCTTGTACTCGCCCTTCAGCGCCAATTCAAGCGGAGAGCCTTGCGTGTCCGTGCCTTGATCACCACTCGTACTCCCATTTGTATTGTCGGGTGATTTCCCCTGATTCCCCCCACTCTGCTGATTGCTTCCTTTTTGATCTGCTTCCTTGCCCGTATTACTGCCTCCCCCGCAGGCACTCAGCAGCATCGCAAAGGAAAGACATAAGATCAGCAATAGCGAAACTTTTTGTGTGAGAGCTCTTCTCATATTTTCATACATCCCCTCTAACCATAATTAAGCATCGAGATAACTGATTGTCAGCCTATGGCTGCACGGATCACCCCCTTGCAAAGCTTTTCAGAAATAACCAGAAAAATTCATATCGATTGGTTTATTCATCTTTGTATGCACTCTCCATCAGTTATATGACTGAACCTTGGGATAAAATGATCATGCCTCACTACCTTTCCCGCGTAGATTCGCGGATCATCAGTTGATGCTCTAGAACCTCCCTGCGAAGCTGCACTCTTCCCGTAGAAATCAGCTCATGCAACTTCTCAGCCGCACGATAACCCAGTTGATAGATGGGTTGTGCAACTGTCGTTAGCTTGGGGATGAACATACCAGCCATTCGCACATTATCGAACCCTATCACGGAAACCTGCCCGGGAACGAGAATATCCCGATCCTTCAGATAAGAGATCGCCCCCATGGCGAACTCATCGGATACGCAGAAGATCGCAGTTAATTCAGGGTAACTTGTAAGTAGATGGTGAGTCGCAGCGTAAGCATGGTTGAAGCGATAATACGCGTAGCTCACTTTGTTTTTATTTTCTGGAAGACCGAATTCCGTTATCGCACGGATGAACCCTTCATACCTCGGCGGTCCGGATATGGAGTTGTCATGGTTGAAACCGATCATACCGATATCCCGATGGCCAAGTCCGATTAGAAATTTAACGGCATCATAGGCCGCCGCTTCATCATCGATCTCGATACAGGGAAGGCCATATTCCTCCGAGTGGGTGGAGACGAGTACCGTTGGAATTTTGCAATCCGTTAATTTGCGATAATATTCCGGCAGCATGGCGTCACTAGCGAAGACAATCCCGTCAACCTGCTTCTCATGAAAGGTATCGATGTATGCCAGCAGACGTTCCTTGTTCCTGTCCGTGTTACAGATCATCAGGCTATAACCAAGTTTAATGCAGGCATCCTGCATGCCGCGGATCAGCCCTGCATAATACATGCTCTCAATATCAGGAATGAGCAAGCCCAGGGTGAACGACTTCTTGTAGATTAATCCCCTTGCAAAAGCATTCGGCTGATACTTCAACGCCTCAATCGCCTCTAGCATACGCAGCCGCTTACCCTCGCCCACCATTTGCGGCGTATTCATCACCCGGGATACGGTGCTGATCGAAACCCCTGCCCTCCTGGCAACATCATGAATCGTAGGCTTCAATGGTCACGACCTCTTTTCCGAAAAGCTTTTCAGTTAGATGTGTATGCAACATACGAGGTGATTCATGCGTCATGTGGAATATAGCTTATATGTTCGAGGGAAAGTCGCTTTATGCGAGAGAGGAGAGCTATGAGAAGAGCGTTCGTCAAGAAAGGGAGTTACTGTTCACTAACCATCTGCTTGATGACTATTATTCTGATCGGGGGCATGTTAACGGCATGTTCTGTGCTTGGAGGCGGTTCTGGTGAGAACCAAGTGCAGGTGAGTACGACTCATAATCCCACTGGTGAGGAGATGCTAAACCTCAATCCTGAGGCTGATATCTTCATGTTCGGGGGTCTAATCTATGAAAATGCCGATTCATTGGATTGGGTTCAGCAATTTAAGTTCGAGGGTCAGAGCAAGGTCGGAGAGATTACAGCTATATATCGTGATCAGGAGAGCTTCACGAACGGCATGTCTACGAAGCTACCTATCGGGACTGAGATTTACAGACCTTCACCCCATCAAGGAGGAGAAGTTCTCATCATTGAGTTGGACGGTAAGCAACACCG
>DASYFA010000071.1:0-8129 GCA_036498705.1 Paenibacillus sp. | reverse complement strand
ACGCCAGGAACTTGCTTAGCAAGTGATTCCAGATGTGCCTGTCGATTCTTCTGCTGATTTTTGCCGGTTGCTTTGCCCGTATTACTCTTGTTAATTGTGTTATTCTGTGCTGCCTTACCCGTTTTATTGCTCAGACCCTTGGGACCATGCTTCTGTACACTTTGCGTCCGGGTAGTATTTTCCGATTGATTCTTTGGAGAGGGTGATGCCTTTTTAGAAGCTGTTTGGCAGCTAGTTAGCAGTGAGGCCGTTAATAATAAACACAGCCAAATTCGCATAATTCGATCCGTCCTTTCGAAAATGAGTTCTTGCCAGATATGAATCCAGCTTGGTATCTATAACATTTCCCGGACAATAAAAAATATGTATTAGAGAGGTAGTTCAAAAAGTTCACTTTTCAGCACCAAGAAGGTTGGATGAAGCTAGGGCATGAGGAGCGGAGCGTACGTAGTTGGTACGTGAGCACCGGAGGGCCCGGGTGAATTCAAGATTCGATGCCGAGATGCTTCATGAGATACATCGTGATCAAAAGTGGACTTTTTGAACCACAATACGAATTTGAGGCTGTAATGACTGCGGTGGAGGGGATTTCCGTGAAAAAGATCTTTGTATTGGATACGAATGTATTGCTGCACGATCCGAACGCCATTTTTGCTTTTGAGGAGCATGAAGTAGTGATTCCGGCGGTCGTGCTAGAGGAAATTGATTCGAAGAAGCGCAATGCAGATGAGATCGGACGTAATGCACGCGGAGTATCCAGGCTGCTCGATGGCCTACGGGAGCAAGGACATTTACATGACGGGGTCATACTCGAACATGGCGGCGTCATTAAAGTGGAAATGAATCACCGCAGCTTTGCCAAAGTACAGGAGATGTTCGGCGAGGTCAGCAATGATAATCGCATTTTGGCGGTCGCTCTGAATTATCACCTTGAAGAATTAGAGAAGCCGGAGCCAAGTTCAGTCATCATCGTCAGTAAGGATGTGCTAGTGAGAATCAAGGCCGACGTTCTCGGCTTGATTGCGGAGGATTATCTGACGGGCCGTACTGCGGACCCAAGCGAAATGTATCCGGGTTATTTATCTATACAGGTTCATCCGTCCGTCATTGATGAATTTTATACATTCCGTTCATTGTCTGTGAAATCGCTTGGATTATCCTATCCACTATATCCGCATGAATTTATTATTATGAAAGAGGAGATGGGGAGAGGGAAGTCAGCGCTTCTAAAAGTAAATGAGGACGCAAGCCGACTTGAGCCGTTGTATCTTAGCAATGATCCTGTATGGGGAATCAGTGCCCGCAATGCACAGCAACGGATGGCTCTGGAATTGCTGCTTAATGACGAAATTCCGCTGGTCACGATTACAGGCAAGGCCGGAACAGGGAAAACCTTGCTCGCTCTGGCGGCAGGGCTATTGAAGGTAGAAGATGAGCATAAGTACAAGAAACTGCTGATTGCCCGTCCGGTTGTTCCGATGGGAAAAGATATCGGGTATCTGCCTGGGGAGAAGGAAGAGAAGCTCCGGCCCTGGATGCAGCCGATTTATGATAATTTGGAATATTTATTCAATACAAAGAAATCTGGCGATATCGATAAAATTCTGATGGGGCTCGGAAGCATTCAGGTTGAGGCGCTTACGTATATCCGCGGGCGCTCCATCCCAGGTCAGTTCATTATTATTGATGAAGCGCAGAATCTATCGCAGCATGAAGTGAAGACGATCGTCTCAAGAGTCGGAGAAGGAAGTAAAATCATCCTCGTTGGCGATCCAGAACAGATAGATCACCCTTATCTGGATTCGGCTAGCAACGGACTTACTTACCTGGTTGAACGCTTTCGAGAGCAAGGGTTAAGCGGACATATCATGCTTGAGAAAGGAGAGCGCTCCAAGCTGGCCCAATTGGCGGCGGATTTATTGTAGAAGTTACCTTTTCTTTGAGAGAAAGCTGAGAAGTTTCGTTCTTTTGACACCGGATTACCCCCGGTGTTTTTTTATTATAAGTATGTGTTTAAAAATCTGACTTTAAAAATCCTCTTCCTCTATAAGAATTTAGGGACAAGGTACTAGAGAGTTTGCTACAATAGAGATTAGTTGATATGAATTGGATTCCTGTGTTTTGATGGTTTGAAACGTTGGAGGGGAAGAACGGGTATGAAGCGAAGAAACCATTGGGTACTTTTTGCACTCTTACTGCTCGCCTTGATTAATTTGTCGCCGACGGAGAAGTCAACGATGGTAGGTTCCAAAGATCAGGAGAGAACAACAGAGCCGGTAAAACCTCCAAGCCAGGAGAAGGTTCGGGACAATGGACGGATCAAAGTAGCTGTGCGGCTGCCTGAGTCGGAATTCAATGAACTGAAGGCGATGAACGATTCGTTTGTGCAGGAGCATTCCACTGAAGTTGAACTGGTGAATCTACCCACCGGGGAAGATTACACTTCTTTGCAACAGCAGTTCGAGCTTGGTGCGTCTCCCGACGTCGTATTGCTGGACAATGTCTGGGTTCGCCGCTATGCAGCGGGCGGATTCTTGCTGCCGACGGAGAGTTACTATTCCGGTTCTTTGACCGGTGAAGTGTTAAGCGCTTCCTTGGCGCAGGATGAGTGGAACGGCTATGTGTGGGGTGTGCCGCTTGATGCCGATCCCTATGTCTGGGTATATGATTCTGAGGTATTAAGAGAAATCGGTCATTCTTTCCCATCGACATTGGAGGAATGGCATGCGCTCATCGAAGCCTGGAATGAATTTAATTCTCCAGCGTATTTGCTGGGGCTTGATTATAATGATCCTTATGCTGTGATGTCGTTATTATGGCAATTGGGTGCCAAAGGTCAAGGCAAGCAGGAAGCAACCGAATCTATTTTTAATAAGAAAAGCTTAAATGAAGCAGTTCCGCTCTTGGAGAAGCTGCAGCCTTATATGATAGATACCAGCGACAATGAGAGTAGCGACCGTTGGCTTGGCGGCAATCGGCAGGATGCAGTTATTACGCTTATTCCTTCTACAGAGGCGAGGAAGTATCCTTATCGTGGAAAGAAAATCTTCTTTCCAGAATCTTTGGAATCAGGCAATAAAATGTGGATCGCCGGTAGAAGCTTTGTTGTAACAGCGAGATCCAAGCATCGAGATACAGCTGGATTGTGGATTTCGGCAATGACTGCTCAAATCCAGCAACGTCAATGGCATGAGAAGACAGGCCATTTGCCTGCACTTAAAACTTTGTACTATCAATCGATGAGATCTGGACTGCCAGATTGGGTAACGGCTTCGTTCGTAAAAGGACAGGGAATTACTCAGCCGGTAACAGCCAATCTTCCCGAGCTGATGCAGCAATTACAAGAGGCGTCTCGTTCTTTTCTTTATAATGATATAAATGCTAAGCAGTATTTGAAGCAATTGGATGAGCTGAATCCATAAATTCAAGGTTAGCTGCTTGATTTCAATGATAGTTTTAATTTCACAGTTAACTTACCCTCGTCAATTACTGCTTCTGTCGCTTCGATGAAGGGAACGATCTCTTTCGGATAAAATCCGAGATCAAATTCATCTTCCAACTCAGTTCTTGTGGTGTCCGGTAACTCTAAGCCATTAAAGACAAGCTTATCAATATGAAAAATCAGGGCGTTCTGCGGTTGATTTTCAATGGTATAATGCCCTTCTACAGATATTTCAAGACCCTCTTTGCTGCCTTGCACAATCATGCGTTGATTTGAGAATCGAAACGACATATCGCTAAGCAGCTTATTTTTGCTTCTTAGGAACTGGTTGAGCTCTTTTTCTCGGATGGTTAGGATATAACCTCCTTTAAATGAAGTGAGGCTGTCCCCGTAATCTTTTAAGTAATCAGGGAAATTCGCCATAGCCTCTGACAACACCTTGAAGTAACGCCTTACTTCATAGAGTCCAACATTTTGCCAATAGCTAGTTAATTCCAGGATCATTTGTCGCAGCTTTTCTGGGTCGGCGCTGGAGCTTATGGAACTCTCTACACTCTGCTGAAGTGCAACCAATCGTTCCCGTTGTTGTAGCAGCTGTTGCTTCATGCTCTCCAGTTCCTGATTGGTTTGATTCAGTTCTTCTCTTGTAGCTCTTAGAGTGGTGTATTCTTGTAAATATGTATTTAGGATATCTTGGTTTCGTTCTGAAATAAGCTGATAGTAGTCTAATACGGTAAAGAAGTCACTAAGGCTGTTAACTGACAATAGTGCGGTGAGTAGAGTCTCGCGTTCTCCCATATAGTAGGCGGCGATCACTTTACCGGCTTGTTCGCGGCTGTTTTTGATTTGACTGCTCTTATCGGCTAGCTGCTTGGTCAATTTATCCACACTTCGTTCGGTATCTTGTTGCTGAAGCGTAATCTTGCTAATATCTCGATCAATTTCAACGATGGACAGACTCTGTTCCATAATCTTTAGGTCTTCCTCTGAGATTGGAGCAGCATATGCAGCCCCATGCAGCAAAGGACCAGCTGCAAGCGTGATGGAAATACACAGCGAAGCAATAGCTTTACGTAAGCAGTTCTTCAGGTTCAACACATCCCTCCTCCTTTGCTGTGTCATGGTATGGTAGCAGAACCCCTCTACCTAGGATGTATATGATACAAGCACGGTAAATATATGAGGTAGTTCAAAAAGTCCACTTTCGAATTGCACGGAATGAAAAACAAAGAAGACGATCCGATAAAATCGAATCGTCTTCTTTGTCGTAATGATGAAGCAAGCCGGAGATTATAGCGGCAGCCCCATTTGGAAAACCGTCCAATAGCTAAATCCTGTGAAGGCTACAATCATATATCCCCAGAACAACATGATATAAGTCTTCTCAGTGAATTTCAAATAACCAAACAGCATGAAGAATGCAGTCTGCATAAAAAATAACAAAGCCATCTCAATGAGGTTCCCGGCAAAAGCCATAAGTCCGATGGAGAGTGTGAAAAAGCCGAGGACACGAAACATGCGTGCCAAGCGTGAATCCCCCTTTCCTATGTATACGCTTCATCCAAATTCTACAATTAATTATACCCGCAACCGTAGCAAGTGTAAACGGAAAGTCAATAAAAAGAATTATATTCCTAATTAATTGTGATTTTTTTTATTGCCGTCCGATTAAGCGATGTCATTACTGGCCGGTATTTTGCAAAGATATGTATGGAAGAGGTTAAAAATGGAAATACATTTTAATACCAAATAGATTCTATGAACTCTATGAGAGGCATAGAAATGGAGTAAGAAGTAATTTTACCCATTCGCCTGCCGGGATAAAGGCTGGAGACGGTATATTTAGGATGTCGTTAGGAGGTTTATATTGCATGACAGCAGTGAGACAAGATGCGTGGAGCGCGGAAGATGATTTGATTCTGGCTGAAGTGACTTTGCGTCATATTCGTGAGGGCAGCACGCAATTGACTGCCTTTGAAGAAGTAGGGGAGAAGATCGGTAGAACTGCAGCTGCTTGCGGTTTCCGATGGAACAGTTGTGTCCGTAAGAGATATGAGGCAGCGATAGGAATCGCGAAAGCACAACGGCAAAAACGAAACTATATGAAGAAGCAGGGATCGCTGGTGGGAAGCCCAGCTGTAGCTTCACTGACTTCGGTTGTTGAATTGGAAGAGGGAATCTACAAAAATGACGGGGTAACTGAAGAGACAATCTCGATCGATGCGGTCATCCGTTTTCTGCGCGGGTGGAAGAATACGGTTCAGGAGAGCAACCGTCACGTGAAGATGCTGGAAAAAGAATTGCGCATGAAGGATGAAGAACTGCTGAATTTGCGTGAGGAGAATAAACGCTTGTTCGCGCAGGTGAATGAGGTTCAGAGCGATTATCGAGTCGTGAACGACGATTATAAAGCTTTGATTCAAATTATGGATCGGGCTAGACGACTTGCCTTTCTTAATGAAGAGGAAGACGAGAGTAAAACAAGATTCAAGATGGATGCTAACGGCAATTTAGAACGAATCGAATAGAAGAATCGATAGAATAAACAAAGTCCCGTCGCAATCGCGGCGGGACTTTGTTTTTGTAGAGAATAAGGCCCGCTGAATTCAAGATTCGATGTCGAGATACTTCTTGAGTCACTTGATCATAAGTGGACTTTTTAAACACCTCATATTATGTATTTTTAAGGACAGGTCTGGTATAAACATAGTAGATGGTTAGGAAGGAAGGATTCAGATGAAGGTAGACATCATTGGAGCGGGAGCTCTTGGATTGTTATTTGGCGGCAAGCTGGCTGCGGGGGGAGTACAGGTTCGTTTCTGGACAAGAACGACTGAACAAGCACGATTATTGATGGAAGAGGGAGTTAATATTGAGGAGCCGAATTCCGCTCTTCTACACATTGCTCCGTCTATGATTCTGACTCATTCCGTAAATGATATAGTGGATGGTTCGATGAATATTTCAGAGGAGGAAGTTCCTGATTGGATATTTGTCACGACCAAACAGCGGAGTGTGGATCATGATCTGCTTGAAATCATCGGACAGATCGCCGGTCCAAAGACGGGAATCGTCTGTTTTCAAAATGGAATAGGCCATATCGAGATGTTCCGCAGCGCTTTTAAGAACAGGAATATCTATGTAGCTATAACAACGGAAGGTGCCAAACGTAGAGACTCTCATTACGTCATCCGCGCTGGTGTTGGGAGTACCCAAATTGGTATCCCTCAAGCAAGTCAATCTCTTCTATATAATGAATCTATAGATAAGAAGAAGGATCAGTTCAATGGAGAAGATTTGCTCAAAATGCTTGAATCGGCAGGATTTGAAGCCTTTTTGTCGAAAGAAATCGATAGGGACATTTATAGGAAATTGCTTATAAATGCAGTGATTAACCCGTTAACCGCAATTTGGCGTATACCGAACGGAGAATTGCTCGATACGGAGTTGCGCGTGGCAATGCTTAAGCAGCTATGTGAGGAAGGAATGCGAATCTATGAGGCGCATCAAATCTCTATTCCTTCTAATATGTATGAACAGATTATATCCGTCTGCCAGTCGACAGCCGGGAACATCTCATCTATGTTAAGCGATGTGCTTAAAGGAGCGCCAACCGAGATTGATTCTATAAATGGACGACTGACGGAGATGGCTCAAGCAGCTGGCATATCTGCCCCTGGACATGAAACTTTGTTGAACTTGGTTAGAGGACTAGAGGCTGCGGGCGACTGAGGACATAAAATTTTGTTTTAGGTCTGAAAATTACGTTTTATGGGGAGGGTTCGTCTTGAATGTACTATTGGGACCGGTTTTTATTTTTACGATAATACCTATTATTCCATTTTTCCTGGTTTATTTTGTCTGCATTTTCTTGAAGAAGGAGAGAAAAGCTTCGTTGCTCTTGGCTATGGATGTGACGACATTCTTCCTTATTCTGTCAGTTTCTGTTCTGTTCAATAACGTATTCCATTCCAAGTTTGGTTTCTATTTAATACTACTTATCCTGCTGATTGTGGTAGGTCTAATCGGCGGAGCCCAGAACAGGCTGAAGGGGAAGGTCGATGTCAACAGAATGTTGCGCGCTGTATGGCGTCTTGCCTTTGCCGGAGCGGGAATCGTGTATATTGTTTTGTTTCTCATTAGCTTCTTTACATATATTTCTGCTATTTAGTTCAGGCTAAGTGAGAGAAGAAAAGGTACTACATATTGAAAAAAATACTGAAAACCTGTAGAGCAAAGAGCGGAAAATGTCAATAATGTAGATTTGACCATTTTGTTAATAATGCGTTTCATTTTTATTAACAGGTGTTCTATTTCAGAAAATTTATGTTGGATTTTTTTGACCGCTGGTTGTATAATCTAAAAACATATACCACAAAACATATTAATTAAGGGGGACTCAGCAAGGATGAAGAAGAGTAAAAGTCTATTGCTTCTTTTGACGCTCGTTCTTGCGGTCGGTACGCTATTATCTGCTTGCGGATCGAACAGCGAGAAGAACAATGCTTCAAAAGGAAGCAACAATGCAGCTAACAACGCTGCAAATGGTGATGTGAAGTTGGCTTCTGATCAAACGCTTAGAATCAATTTGAGTGCAGAACCTCCAACATTTGACCCAGCTCAAGCACAGGATAGCCAAGCGAATACAGTGCTCAAGATGATGTATGAAGGTCTTGTACGCATGGAC
>DASYFA010000070.1:0-37719 GCA_036498705.1 Paenibacillus sp. | reverse complement strand
GCAAGAGGGTGAAATGATTCTGGAGAAGCGTAGCGTTCGCCTTTGTGAATGGATTTCTACCTCGTTAGATTCTATGAAATTAAGAAATCCATGAACAACAGCGATCGGAAGAACATTTCACCCGGCTGCCACCATCCTTATGATCATTAGTTCAACTTATATACGAATCAAAAAAAGAAAACATTCCTCTGATCGTAACGCCCTTTAAAGAAGGTAACGCCGGTCGGAGGTTTGTTTTCTTTATTGCAATTTCAGTTTACACTATGAAATGCATACCAGAGCAAGCCTTTTTTTGAATATCGATTTGCCCAGGAGGAAGCACCATTATGCCGAATATAAAACAAATCGCTGAAGCCGCTGGTGTATCCGTATCCACCGTCTCACGCGTACTTAACAAGCATCCTTACGTGAGTGAGGCGAAGCGAAGATCGGTTGAAGAAGCAATCGAACGTCTAAAGTATGCACGGAATATGAATGCCGTCCACCTCATTAAGGGAAGAACGCAGACGGTTGCCGTTATTCTGCCACACATCAACCATCCTTACTTCATGCGGCTGATGGAGGGCATCGCCGGTGAAGCTCTGAAGCATAACTACCAGCTGATGTTGTGCCAGACCGGATATAATCATGATGAAGAGATTAAGGTGCTGGAAATGTTGAAGAACAAGCAAATCGATGGGGTCATCATTAGTTCCCGCTCCGCTTCACTTGATCAGATCGAGCCTTATTCGGCATACGGACCCATTCTGTTATGCGAGGATGTGAAGGATCGCCTTCTATCCTCTGTCTACTATGATCATTACCTGAGTTTCCAGAGTTCTATAGCCTTCCTATGGGAGAAGGGGCACCGAAACATTGGTTTCGTCGTCAATCGTTTGAACAATTCCAGTGGCCGTAAACGGCTAAGTGCTTACTATGACACTCTGAAGACGCTAGGGGGCAGTGGTCGCCCAGAATGGGTACTGGACGGTTGCCGGGATATGAAAGATAGCGCCGCGATCTTTCCTTGGCTGCATAGCTTAGATGAGCGGCCCACCGCCTTGCTCATTACAGGGGATGAAGTTGCCGCCGGCTTTCTGCTCACTGCTTCAGAGCATGGATACCGAGTTCCAGAGGACATTGCCATCATTGGCTTTGATAACCAGCCGATCTCGGAATTGCTTGGCATCACGACGATTGATATTCAACTGAATGATATCGGTACCCGAGCCTTTGCAATCATTTATAAGCAAATTATGAATCGGACAGAAGGGCCTTCCGCCGAGAGATTCCAATTCAAATTGATTGAACGAGGAACCGCATAAAGTCCTTAGTATGTGATCAAAAGCGGGCTTCTTGAACAGCCTCTCTTAATCCTCGATCTGCGGTTGATTCTGCTGCTTCCCAAGCGTCGCCTTGAGCAGCAGCGGAGTCACGATGGTCGTCAGAATGACGACGATCACAAGGACGGTGAAGTACTTCTGCTCCAATAGACCGCTCTCTAAGCCAATTGTTGCAATAATCAGCGCCACTTCTCCCCGTGACACCATTCCTGATCCGATCCCAAGAGCAGAAAGTCTCGAATACCCGGTGAGCCTAGCACCAAGTCCTGAACCGATCAGCTTGGTCAGAAGTGCGATCACAAAGAACAATATTAATAATCCAATTTGGGAACCTAATCCTTTGAAACTAACGGAAAAGCCCACGCTGACGAAGAAAATCGGCACAAATATCGTATAAGCAATCGGCTGTAATTTTTGCTCGACCTCATGCTTGTAGTCTGTCTGTGAAATCGCCAAACCTGCAGCAAAGGCACCGATAATACCAGCCACGCCGAATTGCTCCGCAAGATAGGCGAGGAAGAAGCATAGAATCAGACCTGCGCTAATAATCGCCTCGGTCACTCGCAAGGGGGCCAGCCAATTCATTACCCATTTCGCGATCTTCCAGATGAATAAGGCCACGATCACGAAGAAAACGAACTTGGACCCGATCATCATCGCCAGATTAACTTCCTCACCTCCGACCATACTCATGACAAAGGCCAGTAAGATAACGACAAGAATATCATCAAGGATCGCTGCACCAAGCAAGGTCGTGCTCTCTTTGCTCTTAAGCAACCCCAGATCCTTAAGACTCTGCACAGAAATACTAACCGATGTGGCCGACAGGAGTAGACCAAGGAAGATCGCCTTGGCCGAGTCCATACCAATAGCGACTCCTACCAAATATCCACCAAGCATCGGTAGAATAATCCCCCCAACTGCCACTGCCGTTGACGATTTGAAAGATCGCTTCAAATCCTCGATATTCGTCTCCAGTCCCGCCATGAACATAAGTAGCAGCACACCAATCTCGCTTAATTCCTCGATCATATGCGAATTTTCTACCCAGCCGAGCATTGCCGGACCAATAATGACACCTACCAATAGCTTACCTACTACCGCAGGCTGCCCTAATCTCACCATCAGGTCACCAGCCAGCTTCGTGGCCAGAAGAATAATTAGAATTGTTAAATAGAACATTAAATCCCTCCCTGGTTTTTTAGATAGCATGCCCAAAAAAAGACAAAGAGGAGCCTGGTTTGACCAGGCTCCTCCGTAACGAACAGCTATTCACTTACCATTATGATAAATGATACACTGCCTAAAAATCAACTTATTTATTTGGCAATTGAAAAGAACTCTTCAAGGATACGATCAAATTGAATACCGGATGCCCTGGCTTGGAGTATTTCGAATCGACATTGAAATACCCATGCCGGAAAAATTGGAACTTATCTTGCGGCTTGGCATCATTCATCCCCGGTTCAACAAAACCGTGCTTGATGGTAAGCGAGTTCGGGTTGATCATGTCCAGGAAGGACTTCTCTTCCACCGCTTCCTCTTCTGTATCTTCGCTCTCATCCAGAATCAACGGTTCATACAGGCGGAATTCTGCAGGAACAGCGCTGCTTGCATCGACCCAGTGAATCGTCCCTTTGACTTTGCGGCCGGTAAATCCGCTACCGCTCTTCGTCTCCGGATCATACGTACAATGAATCTCGATTACATTGCCGTCTGCATCCTTAATCACATCATTACATTTGATGAAATAAGCATTCTTCAAGCGGACTTCATTTCCCGGGAACAAACGGAAATATTTGCTCGGTGGATTCTCCATGAAATCTTCTCGCTCGATGTAGATCTCCCGCGAGAACGGAATTTGACGATGTCCTAATTCCTCATTCTCACTATTGTTCTCGGCATCCAGCAGCTCGGACTCTCCCTCTGGATAGTTCGTAATCACGACCTTGAGCGGGTCGATTACAGCCATAGTCCGAGGCGCCTTGAGCTTGAGATCCTCGCGGATGAAATGCTCCAGCATCTTCAGGTCAATCTGACCATACGCCTTAGAAATCCCTGTCTCAAATACAAAAGATTTAATCGCCTCCGGCGTATAGCCCCGGCGGCGCAGACCAGAGATCGTCGGCATACGCGGATCATCCCAGCCATCAACATAGCCTTCATCAACCAGCAGCTTCAGCTTCCGCTTACTCGTTACCGTTTGCTCTAAATTAAGCCGTCCGAACTCGTACTGATGCGGAGTACATGGCATCTCTGTCTCTTCGATCACCCAATCATAGAATGGACGTTGATCCTCGAACTCGAGCGAGCAGAGGGAATGCGTAACACCTTCAATTGCATCCTCTAGCGGATGGGCGAAGGCATACATCGGATAGATGCACCATTTATCCCCCGTATTGTGATGGGACGCATGCACAATACGATAAATGACTGGGTCGCGAAGATTAATATTCGGCGAGGCCATATCGATCTTCGCTCGCAGTACCTTTTCTCCGTCCTTGAATTCGCCATCACGCATACGTGTGAACAGATCTAGGTTCTCCTCAATCGAGCGGTCGCGGTACGGACTGTTTTGCCCAGGCTCCGTCAGTGTACCGCGCATTTCACGAATTTGATCGGCACTCAGATCGTCAATATACGCTTTGCCCTTCTTAATCAACAGAACAGCGCGGCTATACATCTCGTCGAAATAATCGGAAGCAAAGTGTAGTTCTTCCCAGTCGAAGCCAAGCCATTTAACATCCTCTTTAATAGAGTTTACGTATTCTGTATCTTCCTTAGCAGGGTTCGTATCATCGAAGCGCAGATTCGTCCGGCCCCCGAACTCGTCAGCCAGGGCAAAGTTAATCCAGATCGCCTTGGCATGTCCGATATGCAAGTAACCGTTAGGCTCCGGAGGGAACCGCGTTACGATGGCTGAATGTTTGCCTGTCTTCAAATCCTCGGAAATAATATTTTTAATAAAGTTAGGAGGGGTGGTGTTGCTGGTGTTGTTCTCCACAGTTATCACCTTTCATTCATTATAAGTCTCTAATCCACTTTGGATCACGAATCATCCTATAGTGCGTGTTCAAACAGACCGGTTTTCAGCACCGAAGCTTATGCTTCCGATGTGCGTTTTTTCAAAACGCTTCAGTTGGATGAAGCTAGGGCCTGAGGAGCGGACTTTTTGAACAACCTCTTATAGGTTCCGATTTTTCTTCTTCTAAATATACCTATATCCAAGTTCAATGGCAAGGTGCAGCCAAATTGCCTGCTTCCATCATAACATACAGTACATCAGAATATCGTCGACATACTTCTCATTCAGATAAAACTCCTGGACCAGTCTTCCTTGCTCTACAAATCCACAATTCCTATAAAATTGCACCGCTCCAGGATTCGTCGTCAATACGCGCAGAGATAATTTACGTACCTCCTGTGTGACAGCCCAGTCTTTCATCGCTTCTATTAGACGTTGTCCAATTCCCTGCCGCTGAAAATCAGGATGTACCGCGATATTAATATCCAGAACATGACGGTTGCTAGACAACGAGGTGGGATAATCGAAGCCAACATATCCACCAATCGTACCATCCACCTCTGCTACTAGCTGGTTGCCCGGAGGACATTTCTGTAGGTAGTGCTCACGCGAGTTCCACTGAATCGGAGCCGGCGTCGAACGGGTGTCCCACACGAGCGAGTCGATCTCCATTAACGCACCTGCGTCGCGCATTTCAGACAATCTGATTTGAATCGAATTCGACATAGCTTTATTCCCTTTCATCCCTGAATCACTTCGATCGGTTTTCTTAAGTTTATATTTATCATTATACCTCGGGATACTCTATCCGTACTGCTAAAATCCGACCTTCAGATTCTCGATCAGCCCTCTCACTTTATCGCGATTGAATAGGCTATGAATCATGAAGGAAGCAATCGATAAGATAGAGATCAGCACAGCAAGTGTGGCTACCGGAACGAGACCGTTCCAATCGAACAGAACCCCCATCGCATAAGGACCTACCACCCTTCCCGCAACCCCCATACCACCGACCAGCCCAAGATAGAACGGGGCGGCCTTGCCAGTATGGTCCGATATGAAGGAAGGAATCGCCGGAGAAATCAGCATTTCACCGAGAGTAATTAATACCATCGCCAGCACCATGCTCGGATAAGTATGGAAGCTAAGAATCATGACATAACCTAACATATAAAATATAGCACTTGCGGTCATCTGTCTCAGCTCTGTCTCGGCAAAGGTACGTTTGACCCATGAAATGAGCGGCTGTGCGACGAAGATCAATATCCCGTTCAGTGTCCATAGAATGCTGTAATTCCATTCTGGCATCCCGCGCGAAATTGTATAAGGCGACACCCCGTTATTCCAAACGCAGTTAGCAAGCCATATGAATAATGAGCCTAACCCCATGAAGAAATACACCTTGTAATTTAACAACAAATTCCAGTTATTCTTCTTATCTGCATTCTCTTTCTTTTTTTCCACGTGGAACTTCCCCTGTGTTTTTTGAACTCTGTTCAAATAAACCCAGAAGAAGCCAGCAAATAAGGCCGAGATCAAGCCATTCAATATGAAGCTTAAATTATATGAAATTTGCGCCAAAAATCCGCTGATGGCAGTCCCCAGAGCTACGCCGATATTGTTAGCTACATAAATAACATTGAACAATTCCGCGCGCTGCTCTGTGAATCGGAAGCCGATAAAAGCCTGAATCGCCGGTAAAGCCATCGAGTTAAAAAATCCAATCAGCCCCATCAGCAGTAAGAACAAATGCCAATGTCCGCTTCCATAGGGAAGCAATAACAGGAATACTGCGTTAAGTCCGACACCACCTACGATGAGGCGCTTTACACCAAGGCGATGATAAAGAGAGCCGCCGAGCAATTGCCCAAATATGCCACCTACTGACATGACCATCACAGCAAGGCCGGCATCTGTTACTGTTCTTCCAAGCACCTTGAATACAAACATCGTAATCAGCGGCCACATCAAGGCGCCGCCCGCAGAGCTAATCAAGCTTGCTATCAGGAAAATCTTGACCTCACGCGGATATGAAGCTAGGCCTCTCATGCTGTAATCCTCCTTCTGGAACATTCCTGTGTGAGAGGCAGTTCTCGACTATCCTCTACTGTAATGTACTCTCGTGATTCAACCTCTTCCTGCTCTGTCCGTTCTCTATAGTAAATCCCGTGCTAAGGCTGCCGCTTTACTTCCACGATCGTGGAGAAGAACACCGCTCCGCCACCCATATCAGCCAACCGATCGGAGGTCAGAGCATTTGCCCTGCGTGGCTTGCCATCCTGCTCCCACCACAGCCCTTGACTATTACAGTTCCGGGTAGCATTTTGTCCGTTACTGATGCCTTGACCTCATAACGTCCGCGATCATTCCATACAATGACCTCATCGCCGTCTTCAATGCCGCGCTGCTCTGCGTCCTGCGGATGGATTTGTAGCAACGGCTGCTTCTCCAGCTCGATATGCTTATCGGCATTGCCGAAGGTAGAATTCAAGAAATTATGGTTAGGGGGAGAAATAAACATCAGCGGATACACATCGCCATCTCCCGGGCGCCGTTCTCCATCGTATCCCTCCTGTAGGGGAGTATAAGTAGGCAGAGGCGGCAGTCCCGCTTCTTCCATTCTCGCTGAGTAGAGCTCGATCTTGCCCGATGGCGTCGTTAACCGCTGCAGAAATTGCCGCTTCGGTTCCATATTGAGCTTCATGAACCGCTGCTGCTTGAGACCTTCCAACGTGATCCCCTCAAGATAAGGATTCTCTGTAAAATTGAGAGCCTGACGGATCATGTCCTCTTCACGATCCTTGAAGGCGTCCTCCTCGAACCCCATCGCTTCAGCCAGCAGCTTGAACATTTCCACATTGCTCTTGCTCTCTCCCTGGGCAGGGATGACCGGCTCCTGAAGCTGAACATAATGATGCCAGTATGAATTGTATAAATCCGTATTCTCGAATGAAGATGTTGCCGGCAAGACGATGTCAGCATATTTCGCCGTATCGGTCAGGAATAGATCATGCACAACAGTAAATAAATCCTCACGAGATAACCCTTGCTCCACTTTCACCGTATCCGGTGCCACCACTGCCGGATTAGAGCAATAGACGAACAATGCCCCGATTTTGGGTGTTAAAGTCAACAGCGCTTCTCCGATTTGGTTCATGCTTACGGTCCTCACTTCTGGGTTAGGCCGCAGATCTGGACGCTCCAAAGCATCGCCGTTCACTTTGCCGTAGGCGCCATTCGATTTATATGCCCCGCCTCCAGACACAAGCCATTGCCCTGTAAGGGCCGGCAGGCAAGTAATCGTCCGTACGGTCATGCCACCGTTATCATGATGTTGAAGGCCGTTCCCGATATGAATATAGGCCGGTGAGGTCTGCCCATACATGATGGCAAGAGAGACGATATCCTCTGCAGGAACACCAGTAATGACCGATACACGCTCCGGCGTATACTGGCGCACATGCTCTCGAAGCTGTTCATGACCGATCGTATACTGCTGTAGGAATTCTTCGTTCACAAGCTGCCGTTCGAACAGCACGTGCATCATCCCTAGAGCCAGTGCACTGTCTGTTCCCGGATAGACAGGAATGAACCAGTCGGCGCGCTGCCCAGTCCGGTTACGATGAACATCGATCACGACCAGCTTGGCTCCCTGCTTCCGCGCCTTCTCGATCAGAGCGACCTGATGCATATTCGTGCTGACGATATTGCCGCCCCATACGATAATCAGCTTCGCCTGCAATGTCTCCTCGGGACTCGTCCCGCCACCAAAGCCCATCGTATATTTCCAGCCCGTGTTCCCGGCGGCGTTGCATATCCCCTGCTGAAGCTGAGAAGCTCCGAGTCGATGAAAGAAACGGCGATCCATACCGTCCACGGTAAGCATCCCCATATTTCCATAGAAGCTGTAGGGCAGAATTGACTCTGAACCATGTTCGTTAATTAATTCTTTATAACGCTCTGCAATCTCTGCGACTGCCTCATCCCAAGTAATCCGTTCAAACTTACCTTCTCCTTTAGCACCTACACGGCGAAGAGGATACAATACACGCTCCGGATGATAGATCCTCTCTGTCATATTCCTTACTTTATTACAAATCGCACCTTGGGTGATCGGATGGTCGGGATTGCCGGCCACCTTAACGATTCGTCCGTTCTCTTTGTGCAGCAGTAAACCGCAAGTGTCTGGGCAGTCCAGCGGGCATACTGCAGGATATACTCCATTCTCCTCATGAACCATCTCTCATCCCTCCTAATTAGGTAATTGTATTTGATAACCAGCACGGATGTCTATATAAAGGTAGTTCACGTACTTATAGAATAAAATCAAAAAGAGGACCTCTATGAGGCCCTCTCATCTTGTCGTATATCGACAATCCTTTCAATAACTGCGTGTTTAAAAAGTCAGACTTTCAGCACCGAGAAGGTTGGATGAAGCTAGGGTCATATCACTGAGCATGTTTACGTTCTGCTCTCGCTCTTGGTGCAACCCTTTCTTTGGCCATGCCCTTTTCTGGCTGACGAAGGTAGGCTACCCAATAGGCTGTAGCAACGAAGACCACGCCACCAACTAAGTTACCTAACCAAACGGGGACGAAATTCATGAAATACTGCCCCCACGAATAATAACCCGCAAAGATAGCTGCAGGAATCAGGAACATATTCGCTACAACGTGCTGGAATCCAATAGCTACAAACGACATTGTTGGAAACCAGATGCCCAATATTTTACCGCTCATATTATCAGCACCATACGATAACCAAACCGCTAAGGCTACTAACCAGTTACAACCAACACCTGAGATAAATGCCTGCATAAAAGTTGCGTCAAGCTTGTGTCCGGCCAAATCCACCACGGTCTCTAGATATACACCCGTTTCAGTTAATCCAACAATATGGCCAAAGAAATAGGCAACAAATATAGCTCCTGCAAAATTACTTACTGTGATTAATATAAGATTATTCACGGTCTCCCATGTTGAGATCTTCTTCGATAACCGCGCAAGAGGTACTGCCATCATGTTTCCTGTTAGTAATTCCCCACCTGCTAGAAGTACAAGAATGAGTCCGATTGGAAACACCGATGCTCCAATGAAAGTAGCAATGGAACCCCACTCCTTCGGAGCTCCTGCTATAACGCGAATATTCAGCAAATATCCTAACGCAATAAAAGCTCCTCCCAAGAAACCAAGCACAAATACGGTTGAAAGCCTATTTCGGGCTTTCTTCATCCCATTCTCCACGGTTACCTCAGCTATTTGCTGAGGTTTATAATAGCCCATGATCCTATCTCCATTCCTCATGATGTATAGTATCTTCTCTATCTAATGATTAAAAATTATCTATGAAATGACGTGCTCATATTAACATTTCAGAAATAAGAATAAAATGATTTAATTTACAGCAAATTATGATCTTAGCATTTATTCGCCCTCTCAAGCTTTTTGAGTAGTAGTTTTGCATGATTATTTGTAAGTAAAAAATTGGAATAGAAACTTGTGAAAAATAGATGAAAATCCCTTTATAACGGTATTAGTAACCGCGCCCAATTGGATAATTTTGTGACTAATCTAATAGTTACTCCCCAACGAGCCATGATTAAATAAGGAAGAATCCAATTTTAAAATTTATGGAGGGGAGAAATGAGATGAAAACAAAAAACCGTTGGTTAATTGCTTGCTCCGCCATTGCAATTCATTTGTCCATCGGTTCCGCTTATGCATACAGTGTATTTAAAAACCCACTGTCTGATAAGTTGGGTTGGGAAAGTACACAAGTAGCACTTTCGTTTACAATCGCAATCTTCTTCTTAGGGATGTCAGCTGCAACATTTGGTCAGTTTGTTGAGAAGAGAGGACCACGTGTTTCAGCTCGACTTGCAGCTTGTTTATTTGCTAGTGGGATGATTGGTAGTGGAATCTCAATAGCTGCTGGATCTTTAATCGGATACTATATCTCTTACGGTGTGCTAGGTGGAATGGGATTAGGCCTCGGATATATATCCCCAGTATCTACCCTAGTAAAATGGTTCCCTGATAAACGGGGATTGGCTACAGGTATGGCTGTAATGGGATTCGGAGCGGGCTCCTTGATCGCAAGCCCAGTGGCTGCGGAATTAATCGTGTCCGTTGGTATTTCTAACACATTTTATATACTCGGTGCCTGTTATTTCGTTCTCATGTTCTCAGGTGCTTCATACATAAGTAAGCCACCTGAGGGCTGGGCCCCAGCTTCTACGAAGAAACAACCTAATAAAGTTAAACCCGTTATGAAAAATAAGGATTTGGCTCAACTGACGTCCAATGAGGCCGCCAAAACCGCTCGCTTCTGGTTGTTGTGGATCATGATGTTCATTAACATTTCAGCTGGTATTATGCTGATCTCGGTAGCTTCACCAATGGCTCAAAACAAAGTTGGAATGACAGCGGTTGCAGCAGCTACAATGGTGGGGATTATGGGATTGTTCAACGGTGGAGGCCGTATCGGATGGGCGGCGCTCTCTGACTATCTAGGTCGATCAAACGTCTATATCGGTTTCTTCGTTGTTCAACTTATAGCGTTCCTTATTCTTCCTAGCGTCTCCAATCCGGTTATTTTTCAAGCGCTGATATTTATTATTCTCACTATGTATGGCGGTGGATTTGCAATGCTACCTGCCTTTATCGGAGATTTGTTCGGAACGAAGCAACTAAGCGCAATACATGGATACCTTCTCACCGCCTGGTCAATGGCTGGAATAGCCGGACCATTGATAGTGGCTTATATTTACGACTCAACCAACAGCTATGATAAAACATTTTATATATTCGCAATCATGCTGGCTCTCGCACTATGTACTTCCATAATTATGAAGCTGAATATTCGCAAGATCGAAGCAAAAAGTCAAGATACCCAGCAACCAAAAGTAAGCGTTTCCATCGTAGACTAGCATTCATAGCTCTAATCAGTAAGGAAATCCTCTCAGGTTTCTTGTTAGCATGTAAATTTTAATGATAATTAAGAAGGGTCGATCAAGGTATACTTGGTCAACCCTTCTATTCTTATACCTGTATAGCCACTCGCTTAAGATATGTGTTCAAAAAGGTCGGTTTTTAGCACGTTTTGAACTACCTCTTAAGGATTCGCTGTTACCGGAATAGATCCATAGTATTCTTCCAGGGTAATTCCCCGATCGGCAATTTCAGATGCGATGTCAACACCGACATAGCGGATATGCCAAGGTTCATACTTGTAGCCGGTAATACTATCTTGGCCTTCAGGATAACGAATAATGAAGCCATATTCTGAAGCATGCTGAGCAAGCCAATCTGCTTCCTTCGTGTCCCCGAAGCAATCTTCTGCCGCACATTTCCCGTCACTGCCGGACACATCGATGGCGAGCCCTGTCTCATGCTCACTATGCCCAGGCACAGCGCTGTAGGTCTTGGCCTTCTCTTCACCGTCCCTCTGAACATAGCGATTGAACAGAGAAGTCTGCGTCTTATGGGAACGATAGCCCGATACCCCCGCCAAGTAGATCCCATCCTTCTCCGCACCGTCGAACAGGTTCTCTAGCGCCTTAGCGGCTTCACTGCGCATCATTCGTTTCTCTATTTTCTCTTTGAACGTAAAACGAACATTCGGATATACAAGATCTGACGGATTATAATCATCCGGCAGTCCAAACTCTTTATTAACTAATACGGCAACACTATTCACATCAGAAGCTGCGGCCTTATCAGGTTCAACGACATGGGATGTTTCCTCTTCTGCAGAACCCTTATTGTCCGTCGAAGCGCTGCCTTGATCCCCATTAGCTGCCGTTCCCTGATTGCCCGTCCCAGAATTGTTCACGGCCGGCTGATTGCCGCCGGAAACCGTCTTATTTGTGTCACCACAAGCTGTCACAAGTGCCATCGTAAGCAATAACGCGGACACCGTAACCAGCGTCTTCACCTTTGTTGTATTCATCCACTAAATCCTCCTGATACTATTAAGAAAGTCCTCACGATTGTAATCAACGAACCGAACATTTGAACGATTCTACATCGTAGCCTTACTATTGTACCAGAGTTGATTATAATTTTCCCGTTTCATAGCATTTATAAAAGTGCGTGTTTAAAAAGTCAGACTTTCAGCACCGAGAAGGTTGGATGAAGCTAGGGTCTGAGGAGCGGAACGTACGTTTTGGGTACGTGAGCACCGGAAGGCCCGGCTGAATTCAAGATTCGATGTCGATTAAGCTACCAATGCTACTTCGTGATCAAAGGGGGACTTTTTAAACAACCTCTAAAAGCGATTAGAATCTGCCTGATTTAAAAATAGAATATAACAACCAAATCACCATCAAAGTAGCAATGACGAAGCCTATATCGATAATCGGGATGTTCCAGAGCAGAATCGGACGATTAGTCAGTGAAGAACCGATGATAACCCCGACCATAATAATGCTGAACGACAGCAACACGATGCTGAAGGAAAGGCGGTTCCCAATCTGATTGAACTTGCGCATGAGCTCTTCCATCCCTGGGATGTCCATCTCCGTCTTGATCTTACCCTTGCCGATAATGGAGGATAGGCGCTGCATTTGCCGCGGCAAATCAGTCAGGGATTCGCCGAATTCAACAGCTTCGCCCAGCAGCTTCTTTCCCAACCTACGCGCGTCCAGCTTCTCGCGCAGCAGCTTCTTGCCGAATGGCTCGGCAAGATCAAGGATACTAATATCCGGATCCAGACTCTGTATGACTCCCTCTACTGTCAATAAGGATTTACCAAGCAGCAGCAGATCCGCCGGAAGCACAGCGCCGTGACGTTGAGCTACAACGAACAGATCATTGATCGCGGTACCGATGCTGATCTGCGAGAATGGAATATCGTAATAGGTCTCCCGCAGCCGCTCCAGATCCAGTCGTAATCCGCTCATATCCTCCACTTCGTCCAGCAGACCCATTCGAAGGATAGCCCTTGTCATGCCCTCCGTATTGCGGCGCATCAAGGAGATAATCAGCGATGATAGCTGCTCTTTCATTTCAGAGCTGAGCCGGCCAACCATTCCAAAATCGATAAAGACAAGCCGTCCATCACGGAGTACCAGCACATTGCCGGGATGCGGATCCGCATGGAAATATCCACTAATAAAGATTTGATGCAGCATGGAATCGACCAAGGTAGCAGCGAGCTCTTTCACATCGATTCCGCACGCTTTTATCTCGGAAGCTTTATTCAATTGAATGCCATCTACAAAATCCATCGTTAACACCTTAGAGGTTGTGCAATCCCAGTACACTTTCGGAATGAATATCTTCCTGTTGGCTGTGAACTGCTTACTGATTCTCTCCATGTTCCGACCTTCGCCTGTATAATCAAGCTCCGCCTTAATCGATCTAGAGAATTCCTCCACCATTTGCGGTATTTGATAATGTCCAACCCAAACCCAACGTTTCTTTGCAATCGCCGTCAGGTTCTTCAGTATGTCCAGATCCCGGTCAATGACAGGAACAATCCCCGGACGTTGAATTTTAATAGCTATTCTCTCTCCACTAGTCAATCGCCCCTGATGAACTTGCCCAATGGATGCGGCGGCTAACGGTACCTCATTGAATTCGGCCAGCAACTCCTCTACTGGCATCCGGAACTCCTTCTCCAGAATCGCTCTCGCTTCCCTAGCTGAGAACGGAGAAACCTGATCCTGGAGCTTGACCAACTCAGCGATGATCGATTCCGGAAGCAGATCCGATCTGGTACTAGCAAGCTGACCCAGCTTTACAAAAGTTGGGCCTAATTCCTCCAGTACGAGCCGGATTCGCTCTCCCAGTGTATGGCTCTCCGGCTCGCTCTTCAGAATCCAGCGCAGCGGAACGGAGAACAGCCGGGTGAGTCCAATCTCCTCCGCAATATAACCAAAGCCATGGCGCCCCAGCGCCATGGCTATCTCCCGGTAACGTCCGGCATGCCGTACAGTCATCCGCATTACCTACGACTGTCCATTCTCTGCCAGCTTATTCTCCAACTCCGCCACCCGGCGTTTGAGATCCTCCACTTCTTTTACCGTCGCCAGTCCCATGCCCTGCATCACGGATCTAATCTGCTCATTGATCAGTTCCTTGAAGTGGTCCTGCTCCTCGGCCCCTTTATCGATCAAGCGCTCCACCAGTTGCTTCGATTCCGAGGGAGCGAGCTCTCCACGCTTCACCAACTCGTCTACGATGCCCTCAATCTTCTCCTTGCTTACAATTGTAAGCCCCCAACCTAATGAAATAGCCTTCTTCAACAGATCACTCATCGGTTACACCCTTTCCATAGTAATTTTGGTTTATATAACCCCTATATAATCCATTATATCCCTATCCTTCTGCCTCAGCTGTGTCCAATACGACACGACGGATACGGGAACCTTCCTCCGTCTCATAGAACTTGACCAACTCAATGATCATACTGCCCATTCGTTCTTCCTCCGGGTAGACCACACGCTCGAGGCCTGCCTCAAATAACCCCTGTGCCGTCACTCTTCCCACCGATAACGCTACAACTGGACCATGCAGAGCATCCATAAGAGCTTGCCGCTGCCCCTGCCTATCGGCATACTCCAGGAGGAACCGGACCTGCGGACCGCTTGTAAAGGCAACAGCGTCAACTTGCCCGCTGACGATATCCAGCATCAATTGCTCCAATGCTCCATCAGGAGGGGCAATATGGCGGTAAGGCAAGATCTGCGAACAGCTCGCCCCCTGCTCCTCAAGGCACGACATCAGCCGCGGAGCAGGATCCCCATGCAACTGGACGATGATAGAGCTGTGGCTCAGATCATGCTTTGCTAATCCGCGAATCAACCCTTCGATACTCCCGTCGTCATCACGCACGATTGGAATCAAATTTCTTCTCTTTAGCGCGTTTATCGTCTTATAACCCCTGGCAGCTATCGAAGTACCCCTCAGAATCTCCCACCACGCCTCGGCAACGCCCATATCTTCAGCCATGTCGAACAGAGCGTCGAGGCCCATGCCAGTCGTGAAGACGGACCATTGCGGTGGATTCTTAATCCACGAGACGATGCCATTGCGCAGGTCTATGTCGTCAAGCAATACAGTCCCCTGAGCTGGTCGGTATAGCGGGATTCCCCCCAGATTCTCAACTAGCTTGCCTAACTCCTGCGCCCGTCGTGGTCCAGTAAGCGCAATTCTTACATCTTCCAGTCTTCGTGCCATGCTTCTCTTCCCCCCAGTTCTAATCATCCAACTATGCGAACTTCGATCGTATAGCTTCAGATTATATGACTGAACTGGTGAAGTAAATCCTTAAGGTGGAATAAAGTGGAATTAACTTATCCTGATTGGAGTCTCTTCTTCCTACGCGGCCATAGGGCAAAGAACAACAGCAGTGGAATACAAATCTCGAATACGATGGAGAGAAGCATCAACTGTTCATTGAAATTAATCTGCTGAACCGGATTTTTAAAGAACCACACTCCGCATACATAGCTTAGCACTCCCATCGGAGCTACCATTAACCTACCCGATACACCAGGTATTGTGATTTGCATTAGGTTGGCTAGAAGATAAATATTAAATCCAATCTTGGCAAATACGGTTGGAAGCCATAACGCCACTAGCAGCAGATCGAATCGGTCCATGAAGTCGGTGACCTGGACTTGACGGATAATCTCATAAGTCGGATACATCAGCTTGGCGGAGAGAGGGATACCTACGACCAATTGAACCATAAGGATGAACACAATAAGGTATAAGCCACTAACCAACAAGCCTGTATAGCCGCCCTTAATCTTATAATGCTTCCCCGACAAAATAAGCGGGAACAAAACCAGTTGCCCTACACTGGAGAAAATTACCCAGAACCCATGAAATATGCCTCTCCAATAAAAGGGTAGGAACGGTTGCAGGTTGCGAATATCTGCGTCCCTCCATGTCGTGAATACGATCATCAGTACGGCCAGTATAAGGATCGGTACATAGATCTCGGCAATACCCACCAATGATCTGATTCCTCCCTGGGCGATAATAATCACGGTGGCCATTACAATCAGTCCGATCACAACTAAAGGGGTCCTATTCAATAAGGAAGAGTTAATGAAGTCCACACAAGCCCGCATTTCACCGGCAGATATCAACAAGAGGAAGGTCATAAATAGGACAGCAATGCATCTCCCTATAATAGGGTACCTCTCAATCATAGCGCCCACTACATTTCTGCCGGAGAACCGTCTTATGATTCGGGAGATCACCCATAGTAATACAAGAGTGATCAGTAAACTCAGAACATAAGAAACATACCCATGTTGCTTGGCAACCTCCGATAATCTAGAGGAGGTCTCCAGATAATTAAGAGAACATAGGTACATAACCGATAAGAGAGCCACCTGTCTGATTGTTATATTCTTCAACTTCGCTCACCCCTGCTTGTGAATCGAATCATTCATTGAAATGGACTCAAAGGCTGAAGGACCTCTTGCAGCCATACCGTCGGATAGAAAATATAGCCGCCTGTTGTGGTATATCCTAGTATTAGCAACGAGATGCCCATAATCAAACAAGACATCCAGCGGTTCATCTTGGATTCACGGCGCATTAACGGCCAATCCCTCCATAAACTATATACAATAAGCAGAAGCATGAGAGTCAGAGATTCAATCATTGTTCCGGAGCTCCCTTTTTTACTCCGAGTGAATTCATCAGTTGGTTGGTACCATTCAGATGAATTGTTGAATTCACCGAGACCTTGATCGTCGGTAATACCTCAGACCATCTGTCTTTTACCTTATCCCACTCCTGCGGGTAGCGGTTTTTGAATTGGTGTCCGAATCCTAGAATATCTGAACGGTACTCGTGTTGAAGCTTGTCCACAACCTGCCCCAAATTCATGTTGATGAGCTTGTTGCACTGCTCCTCCAACCCACTCAGATCTTGATCTTCAATATTCTCATTTGAAGTGTTCTCCAGAATAGACCCCTCGGCCTCCAATTGAGCTGTAATCGCGAATTTAGAGTCATGCATACTCGGCTTCCACTTCACCTTGATTTCATCCAGGGTGATCGTAATTAACTCATCCTTTCCTCCGTGCGAGAGAACAATTCTCGGATCGACCGCCTCTCCCAATCCCATCATTGCGTACTGCGCCTCATTCTCATTTAGAAAGCCTACGAGCCGATCGCCTCTGAATACGCCAAGACCATCCATTTGAATCAAACTCTTGGATTTATCTGGTATCTCCTTGCTGCTATCGCTAATATTCACAACTGGAAGCATCAAATCAACGCCCTCAATTAGTAATTTATTCACCATTCTTTTGACGTTCATCGGGTGCTTCATCGTACTCTTAGCAATCTCTCGCACCATCTCCGCCGGGAATTGCTCTATAGGCGCATCTGCAGATAGAATATCGTAGCCCTTCCCTTGAGTCAGCACGATGTATGCACTCATTCGATTCTCCGGGAAGCGGCCAAGAATATCTATCGCACTGCCGATACCGGCACGGGCAAACTCCTCTCCGAAGATCATGATCCTACGGTGGGAGAAAATCAAAACGCGCGATAAACTCAATTGGGTCTTCTTATTGGCCAGATACATTGTCTTGGCTTGCTTCGAGATTAAGAGATAGTTCTCATTGCCTGATGTTCCTCCACCACCTGCTTCACTTCCCACGCCGCCTAACTGACTGGGGAGAGCAATCTGAGACGTAGAGATCATTTGGTCCTTATTCTTATCGAAAGAGGAACCGATGACGAAGGCGACATCGTTAATTTCGATCCGATCCCAGCAGCCACAGAGTAATCCTAATGATATTAGACTACAGCCGAGAAGCATGAGCTTGTACCTTCTCTTACCACCCTTCATACTCCTCCCCCCTCCCTCTTTGCTTAGGAGTCCCTATTCTTCTTCTATTATCTAACGGGGAGGAATGAGGACGATCTGCCATCTTCCACATAGGGACCCGTACAAAGATGTCCTTAAAGTCACGAAACCGATAAGGGGTCACCCCCGTCAAATATGGAACTCCAAAGGACTTCAGTTGTGTTAGATGAACGAGAATCCAGACCGTACCGACGACGATCCCGAACAGACCGAATACCGCGGCTAAGAACATAATGATGAATCGTAGCATTCTAACCGTCACTGCAAGATTGAACCGCGGTAGCGTGAACGAGGCGATCCCTGTCATGGATACAACGATTACCATGGGAGCTGAGACGATACCAGCTTGTACCGAAGCTTGACCAATAACTAGCGCACCAAGGATACTCACCGCCTGACCGATCGTCTTCGGTAGTCGGATTCCCGCTTCCTGAAGCGCCTCGAAGGATATCTCCATAATTAACGCTTCGATAATGACCGGAAATGGAATCCCCTCACGCGCCGTAGCGATGCTTAGCATCAAGGTAGAAGGAAGCATATCCTGATGGTATGTCGTCACTGCGATATACAATCCTGGCAGAATAAGCGCAACAATTAAGAAAAGGAGGCGAATCCAGCGGATGAAATTGACGACAAAGTAGCGCTCATAATAATCTTCACTGGACTGAAGCAACTGCCACAATGTCACCGGAGCTACCAGTACAAACGGTGTACCGTCAACAAAGATCGCTATCTTCCCTTCTAGCAGTTGAGCGGCAATCGTATCCGGGCGTTCAGAATACTGCATTTGTGGAAAAGGAGAAGAGGGGTTATCTTCAATCCACTCCTCGATATAGCCTGATTCTAAAATTCCGTCCATATCGATTTGCTGTAGTCGATCCACCACGCTATCCACCAGTTCTTGCTTGGCCAGTCCGTCGATGTAAGCAACGGCCACATCTGTCTTTGTGATCCTACCAACAACAAGTGACTTCAGTCTCATCTTCTCGGTCTTGATCTTGAAGCGAAGCAGCGCAGTATTGATCCGCAATGATTCCGTAAATCCTTCACGCGGCCCGCGAATTACCGTCTCTGTAGACGGCTCTTCCACGCTACGTCTGGAACCTCCCTTCACATCGAAGGTAAGCGCCTCATTCGAATCATCCATAAAAATAACGACATGCGCAGTCAGAATCGCTTCAATTACGCCTGTCCAATCAGATACAGTAGCCATCTGTGTTAGAGGTATACGGGTGAAAGGTAGCTCGCTAAGCCGCTCTACCTGCCCCTCTGCTTTAACTAAGCCTTCGATCAGGGGCGCTATAATATGCTGCTCAATCCCTTTTGTATCGACCATCCCTTCAATATATGCAACAAGCCCTTGCTGCGATTCAGTGAACTGAACAGTCCGATACACCAAATCAGAGCTGTCCTGAAATATGTTCTTTAGAGCCTCCACATTCTGTGCAAGCTTACGACTAAGCTTCTCCTTCATCTGGAAACTCCCTCCTGCTAAGGAAATCAATATAGATGTATGATGTTCCAAATGAGGATTAATATGTATTTGACCTGTTGAAGACACAAAAAAAACCGCCAGCATACATCTGGCGGTAAATAAATGATTGTATATAGAATTATTATCTGCCTATAGCTTTTTAACCTTAAAGCGTTTGACCAGTTCATCCAAATGAAGAGCCATGCGTGATAAGTCGTTAGAGGAAGCAGCAACCTCCTGAATGGAAGCGAGCTGTTCTTCTGCTGCAGCAGATATCGTGCGCACGTTGTCCAAATTACCTTCGGAGATCGAGGAGATTCCGTTGATCGACTCGGTCACCTTCCGGGCACCGTTCTGAAGCTCTTGTGCAGCATCGGACACTTCTTCCATCTTGGATGCAGCTACACGAACCGCTTTACGAATCCGCGAGAAGGAGCGCCCAGAAGTATCTACCGCGACAATTCCTTCACTTACTCCAAGCTTGGCATTCTCCATCGTCTGCTGAGCAAGGTGAACCTCACTCTGAATATTCCCAATCAAATCTTCAATCTGATGCGCCGATTGCTCGGATTCCTCGGCCAGCTTGCGGACTTCGGAAGCGACCACCGCGAAGCCTCGCCCTTCTTCTCCAGCCCTTGCCGCTTCAATCGAGGCGTTCAGCGCGAGTAGGCTTGTCTGCTTGGCGATACCGGTAATCGCTCCAACGATACCACCAATATTCTCTGACAACGCACCGAGTGTCTGAATGACATTACCCAATTCATCGACAGTATGCTGTATATGCTCAATCTTCTCGACGACGCTTATGACCGAGGCATTTCCCTCCTCTGCAGTCACGTTTGTCTTATCCATCGTCTCCGTAACCTCGCGGATATGCTCAGTAATCGACATGATCTGACTCGACATATTGCCCATTTCGTGAATACCGATCGCTACACTATCCTTCTGCTGTTCACTGGCAATCGCCATCTCCTGGATCGCTACAGTCACATCCTCGATGGCTTTCGTCGTCTGCTCAGCCCCAGAAGCGAGCTGCTCCGCGGAACCGGCCACACTTCCCGTCGTATCACGAACACTTGTAATTGTACCGCTCAGATTATCCACCATTCTCTGGAAATGGTTGGACAGTTCTCCGATCTCATCCTTCCGCTGTGTATTCGCTAATCTCTTCGTCAAATCTCCTAGGCTTACTGTGTGTGTCATCTCAACCAGACGGCTCAGAGGTGAGGCTATGAAATGTATTGTAAACCATGCTGCAACCAGCGCGACAACCAACGAAATCCCCAAGATGACTAGATTGCTTCCTATGCCGTCATGATTCAATATCATGTTCAGAACACTTGGCACAGCAGCAACAATGATCATTGAGATCAACAAGGTAATACGTATGCGTTTCTTCATAGATCATGGTCCTTTCCGAAAAGTACTTACTTTATTATCTGTTCGACATAAATCTAGTAATTTCCTCTCCCGGTTCGAAACCTGTCATACATCTTGCACAAAAAGGCCAGTACCGTCACTCATCGAACGATACTCGCCTAATCTAGAAACTTAATATTTGTAGGCATACACATCGGCATGCCATTCTTAGTCCGCCAGACGATAACCTACACCTCTTACTGTGGCGATATAGATTGAATCTACTGCCCGATCACCAAGCTTCTTACGCAGACTCTTAATATGAACATCGACGATGTTACTACCACCCAGGAAAGTTGTTCCCCAGATTTCTGATAGCAACCCCTCGCGGGACAGTACCGTCCCCTCGTTATCTAATAGTTGAATGAACAACTCATATTCCGTCTTGGTCAACTCGATTTGCACACCGTCCCGGTACACAGCCATCTTCTTGCGATCGATCCACAGATCCTTATACACGGTTGGTGAACTGCCGTTCAGCACGCTTAAGGATGTACTCCGTTCCCCTTGGCTGCGAATAATACGCTGCGCGTGGTAGAGGATCTCTCCCTTCCTCGCCGGCCATACGAGAAGTTCATGATTCATCAGACTCTGATCCAGCCCAGTAAGGACAGATTCACTAACGAGCAGAAGGCAGGGAACATCACCCGTCTGCTTCATCAAGGCTAGAACAGCTGCTGCATCCTCGATCTCACGATAAAAGGTAAAGTCAAAAATAAGCAAGTCGGCCGCCTGTGCATTGCGTATCCCCTGTTCAAGATGATGGAACACCATCACATCAAAGCAACCCTCCGATAAATCCCGAAGTAATTCATGAACCCCCGTTGGATTTGGACTTACAATAATGACCCGCTGCGTTACCGGACAGAAGACCGGAACCCCGGCCAACTCTTCCAGCTTCATTTCATGCTCTTCCGTCTGGGTTCTGTATGACGGCGTCGCCAAGGCGGAAGCTCTTTCCGCAGTATTCATCTCTTTGACTGACATGCCGGGCACACCCCCCCGAATACGACGTGAGCATGATGAACATCATATCCGGTTTCGTTGGCAACAGCATGGCTCCAGTCATCAGGTACTCTCGTCATGACCTCATCTACACGGCCACAGACCTCGCACAGAATATGCTGATGATCATCGAGCTTGGCATCATAGCGGCTCGCTGCTTCACCCAACTTCAATTCTCGGATCAATTCCTTCTCCGTCAAATAACGCAATGAATTATACACCGTTCCATAAGCAAAATTATATCCCTGCTCCACAAGCCGGTTCATCACTTCAGCAGCTGTTGGGTGATCATCCGCTCTGCGAACGACATCGTATACAGCTTGGCGCTGAGTCGTTAAATTTAGTGATTTCATATATAGAGTCATTCCTTATGTTTTATTTTTAGAATTAGTATAAGTCTTATTCTATTACCCGTCAATCAACATTATATCATCAAGATAATCATTTCCTTAACTCCGTTGAAACTGTTTCATCTGCAAATTATTGGAGACAATTGTAAAAAGAATGAAAAATACCAATTTGAAGCTCTAACCTATAAGGAGGACCATATTAAATGAATCACACGTCCCATTCTGGACTACCGCAATTCCCCGAATCGATGTGGAGCCATACCTCTTCCCGGCCTTCGTTCCCAAGGCTGAATGAAGATATAGAGTGTGATGTAGCCGTGATCGGAGGCGGTATCACCGGGATAATGACCGCCTATGTATTGCTTGAAGCAGGGGTGAAGATCGCAATTATCGACGCTGGCCAAATACTGCAAAGTACGACCAGCTTCACAACAGCCAAGGTCACCTCACAGCACGGCATGATATACAACAGCCTGCTTAGTCATTTCGGAAAGGAAGCGGCGCGCCTCTATTATGAGGCCAACGAAGAAGCAATCCGCTTCATCTCCGATACGATCCAGAAGCATAACATCGAGTGCCAATTCCAACGTGAGGACGCCTATTTATATGCTGACTCCGAGGAGCAACTTAATCAGTTGAGACAAGAGTGGGAGGCTTATCGCCAACTTGATCTGCCTGGCGAATGGATTGATGAACTGCCGTTACAGATTGAATCGAAGGGCGCCATCGTCCTGCACAATCAAGCTCATTTCCACCCACTACAATATTTGTCCGCGCTCACGAACTATATTGTTGAGAAGGGCGGACGCTTCTACGAGCATACGACCCTTGAAGACTATGCCGAAGAACAGGATGACGGTAATATTATTCTCAAGACCGCAGACGGGTACAAAGTTGCTTGCAAGTATGCCGTCTCAGCCTCCCACTTTCCTTTCTTTGACGGGGGCGGCCTCTACTTCACTAGGCTCCATGCCGAACGTTCCTATGTTATCGCCATCAAACCACAGAAGACCTATCCCGGCGGCATGTACATCAACTGCGGCGAACCGAAGCGTTCTATAAGACCTGCTATGCTTAATGAAAGCGAAGTCCTTCTAGTCGGGGGTGAATCTCATAGGACGGGGACGAATGATTGCACGATCGAACGGTATGAGAAGCTGGAGCAATTCGCCAGGGATAACCTCGGAGTAGAACAAATTCCATATCGCTGGTCCACGCAGGACTTGATCACGATCGACGAGGTACCCTATATCGGCAACGTGACTTCCAATCATCCTAGAGTCTATGTAGCTACGGGCTTTGCCAAATGGGGAATGACCACCTCTGTAGTATCGGCAACACTAATCGCCGACCTGATTGCTGGTAAGGAGAACCGGTATACCGAGTTGTTCACCCCTTCCAGATTCAAGCTCAATCCAGGTCTTAAGAATATTACCGTTCAGAACGCGGAAGTGGCCAAGGAACTGATCAGCGGCAAAATCGAGGCCGTTCATCTGAAAGTTGAGGATTTGAGAACCGATCAAGGGGCCATCGTTAAACATCGTGGTAAGAGGGCCGGTGCCTACAAGGATACTACCGGCGTCGTCCATTTAGTGGACACCACTTGCAGCCATATGGGCTGTGAGGTGAATTGGAATGAAGCCGAGCGGACTTGGGACTGTCCCTGCCATGGATCCAGATTCAGTTATAAGGGCACCGTCATAGAAGGTCCGGCCACAGAGGATTTAACCCGGTTAAATCCACACTATGGCGCAGAAAAGTAATATATGACGGTTATGAACGCAAACAAAGCCGTATTCCCCAAGTGATTAGGAAACGGCTTTGTTTGCGGTTTTGTAAAAAATTAGGCCACACTATCTTGCATTATTCAGTACTGCATGTTACTATTTACCTGTACTAATCATTATTCAGTACTAAATTATTTAATTTACCACAAGCAAATGAGGCGATAATTTTGGATATTAATGTTCAATTCAAAAAAGGCGCCCTTGAACTCTGTATACTTGTACTTATCCATGAGCGTGACCGATACGGATACGAATTAGCTCAGTCTGTCTCAGAGCATATTGAAGTCGCAGAAGGTGCACTGTATCCGCTGCTTAGACGGCTCGTCAACGAAGGATATTGTACAACATATTTACAGGAATCAACGGAAGGACCGCCTCGTAAGTATTACAAGTTAACCGCTCAAGGGGAGCTCCATATGAGGGAGCTTATCATTGAATGGAAGCATTTTGTAAATAGCGTATCATCTTTGATCGAGAAAGGAAGCCAGTCATGAACAAAAACGAATTTTTAGCGATCCTTAATGCTCATTTATCCGTACTGCCTCCGGAAGAACGGAACGAGCTAATGAATGATTATGAGACACACTTCGCCTTTGGTCTGCAGAACGGCAAGACTGAAGCTGAAATTGTACATGAGCTTGGGAACCCTGAGGAACTAGCCAAGGAAGCGATTGGAGATCGTCAAATTCCACAACAGCAGGTATACTGGTCCGACCCTAGGCGACCGCAGCAGGATTCACCTGCAACTCCAACCAAAACTCGAGGCACCTTCGCCACGGTTATGGTATGTATTGGACTATTCTTTTTAAATCTGATCGCCGTCCCATCCCTGGTTGCTCTATGGTGCTTTGGCGTTAGCTTTGTTCTGATGGCTGTCTCCGGATTGCTTAGTCCCCTCGCGCTTCTGTTTGAATATCTCCTGCACGGTGTATTCTTTCCAGCCAAAGGATTTGCAGTCGTTGTCCTCATCGGTGTAGGCATACTATTCACCATCATTTCCCGCTACACCATCAAAGGTCTATTAAAAATCAGCAGCAAATATCTTGCCTGGAACAAAAAGGTTCTCGAAGGAGGAGAAACTGAATGAGAAACGGAAAACGCTGGTCATTTCTGGCGATAGCGCTCATCATTATCGGTTTTGCCGGTATGGCCTACCAAGGGTTCGAATTTGGGGATGAGCTCCCTTCTTACAATCAGAAACTGACTTTTGCCAAGTTGAATTCCTTAACGATTAATAGCGACTACGATGTAGATGTGAAATTTATCAAGAGTCCTGACGGTACCGATTATATTGAGGTTAGCGGTAACATGGAGAACGAGACGATCAACAAGCTTAAAAATGCCGATACATCGGCTAAAGACTTTACCCTTGATATGACGAGAAAATTAAAATGGAGCTTCCTACAGATTAATTTCCAGTCCGACAATCAGCACATCACAGTAGCGCTGGCCGATCCGGCACAGCTTGAACGATTCGCTGTCACATTGGGAGCCAATAACGGCAGCTTCTCGGAGTTGAACGCAGGGAATATCGATATTTCAGGTACATCCGGCAATATTAAAGCAAATTCCGTCATCACGAATCACTTAGCTATTAAGTATACCTCCGGAAATATTACGGCGACTGACATCAAAGCCGATACAGATATCAAGCTTACTTCAGGAGATATCAAGGTTACGAATCTCGATGGCGCAACTTCGCTTCAGACAACTTCAGGCAATGTTCGGGCAGATCATGTAAAAGGCACAACTGATGTATCCTTGAAGTCGGGCAATATCACCTTTGATCACTTCACCGGAAACGGAACATTCAAGAGTACATCCGGGAATATTACACTGAAGAATCAGCGTTCAGATTCCCTCGACATTTCCGTTCTCTCAGGAGACATCAAACTTTCATCCGATCCAGAATTCAAAGGGGTTTACGATCTGCGTACAACCTCAGGAGATATACAGTCTCCCGACTCTCCGATGCAAACCAATGACATCATCAAGGTTCGGGCTACATCCGGCAATATCAAGATTAAAAACTAATATTTAAGAGGTTGTTCAAAAAGTCCGGTGCTGAAAACCGAACTTTTTGAACACGCACTATTAGCAAAGACTTCAGGCTTCCTGAGGTCTTTTTTTATTTGTGTGAGAAACCCATGATCATGCGATATTCCAATGTTTTTCAGCTTTTTACGGCACCAGATATTCTCATTTATGACAATGAATCATTGTGATATTTTTTATAATTACCTCTTGCTTTTCCACCTAAAAGGAGTACAATGTTTACCTAGGGAAACATTTTTGTACATAGGAAAAGGAGGAGAGATTATGGGAGAAGGAAAACTGTTTCATCGAACCCAAAATGGACTAAGTCTATCTGAAATAAATAATACTGTTCCGATTCCTCAGAATGCAGGATTCTGGCGGAAGCTTCTAGCATATAGCGGGCCCGGCGCATTAGTGGCCGTTGGATATATGGATCCAGGTAACTGGGTAACATCTATCGCTGGTGGTGCACAGTACGGTTATCTGCTTATGAGCGTTATTCTGATCTCCAGTCTGATTGCGATGCTACTACAAAGCATGTCCGCTAAACTAGGGATTGTGACAGGAATGGACCTGGCTCAGATGACACGTCTGAAATCAGGCAAAAAGCTCGGCTTTGTATTATGGATTCTTACCGAATTGGCCATCATGGCCACAGATATTGCTGAGGTTATAGGAAGTGCCGTTGCACTAGAATTATTATTTGGAATTCCATTGCTGATCGGTGTCATTATTACGGTACTCGACGTGTTCTTACTATTAATTCTTGCACGCTTCGGATTTAGAAAAATCGAGGCTATCGTGGTTACGTTAATTTCTACTATATTCGTTGTCTTTCTGTATGAAGTTATTCTTTCTCAGCCTAATATGGCTCAAATGTTTGGCGGCCTCATCCCTAAGCCAGAGGTCGTTACCGATAAAGGAGCTCTGTTCATCGCTCTCGGTATTGTCGGTGCCACAGTGATGCCACATAATCTGTATTTACATTCTTCTATCGTTCAGGCGCGTCAATACGATCGCAAAGATCGCGCTTCTCTGAAAGAGGCTGTAAAATTTGCTACAATTGATTCGAATATTCAATTGTCCATTGCTTTTGTAATCAACTGCTTGCTGCTTGTTCTGGGTGCCGCCCTGTTCTTCGGATATAGCGGGGAGCTGGACACATTAGGTCAGCTCTATCGCGCATTAAATGATAATGCGATTGTAGGTGCGATTGCCAGTCCTGTTCTTAGTGTATTATTCGCTGTAGCATTGCTTGCATCTGGTCAGAACTCAACGATTACAGGAACATTATCCGGGCAAATCATTATGGAAGGCTTCATCCAAATGAGAATGCCTATGTGGGCAAGAAGAATGATTACACGCTTACTAGCAATTATTCCAGTCATTATATGTATTGTTATATTCGGGCAAACCGAAGCGGTCGTTGAGAAACTTCTGATTTATACGCAGGTATTCTTAAGTGTCGCTTTACCTTTCTCCATCATTCCTTTGACGGTCTATACCAGTGATGAGAAATTGATGGGCGAATTCAAGAACAAAATGTGGGTCGTGATTCTGGCCTGGGTTACCGCCGTAGCCCTGACGGTATTAAATATTTGGTTGATCATCACCACATTCCAATAAGAAGCCAGAATGCTTCTATAAAGCTCAAGTGTGAATGACAAATTCGCACTTGGGCTTTTTTTGCACAACTACGCTAACCGATTCAGCAGATGGGTATACTTTACTTGGTTGTAACTTTTCCCCCTCAGGGATACGTTAGTATAAAGGGATGTGTAAATTCGATTGGTTGAATCCCCCTTTTTTTGGGTATAAAATCAATAAATATGATTATTAAAATTTTAAATTATATTAAGGTAATTAGGAGTGAGTAAAGTGTCAGCAACACCAGCAATGAGTCCAATGGCCAAAAAGCTATTGATTGGCTTACTGATCTTCGTGGGGATCGTCTCATGTGCCATTGTTCTCATTTATAATGATTATTTCTTCCTCGGCGACCCGATTCACCCCAATAACGATGACGTTAAATATATCCAAACATCACGTCTACTACTGAATGAGGGCGTGCTTGCCTACAATACCAAAGACAGGCCCTCTGCATTTATCATGCCCGGGCTACCGCTCATCCTATCCGGTCTGATGGCGGTATTTGGTCAAGACCAGGGTGGCGTCATTGCCTTCCGGATCTTTCAATGCTTGCAGCAGGTGCTGTCCGTTTACTTGATTTTCTGGATCGGCAGACGGACGTTCAACGTTCGGACAGGCTTAATCGCGGCAGCAATCAGCGCCCTATATCTTCCGGATTATTTCTCTTCCGGGGTCATTCTGACGGAGACGACCTTCCGCACCATCCTGCTGTTGCTCGTCTGCGTCACGATCCTAGCGATGGAGCAGAACCGAACACGCTGGTATGTCCTGATCGGGGTGCTGACGGCTGCTGCTGCCTATTTCAAGCCTCATGCCACACTCTACCCAGCCGTATTTCTAATTATTTGGTGGAGAAATAAAATCCCTTGGCGCCTGATGCTGAAATATACGGGCTTAATGATCGGTGTCTACATCGTTCTACTTACACCTTGGTGGATCCGCAACTGGCTTACCTTTCATGAATTCATTCTGTTTACGAACTCGGCTGGAAGTCCTTTTCTGCTCGGCACGAGATTCTATGGACAACTTCCGCCAACAGGCTTCTTCGAGGCCCACCCGGAATATTCACCGGAGACTTTATTCCACGGTGCTGATAAAAATGCCATTCGCAAAGGCTTGGACGTTATCGCCTACGGCTTCACCCATGAGCCACTGAAATATATATATTGGTACACTTTAGGAAGATGGATAGAGCTCTATTTCCACCCCTTCTATTCCCGTCCGATTTGGCCGATTAGTCGGCCCGTGATGAATGTACTGCAGATCATCTTGATGCTCTTGAATATGGCTGGCCTCGTATTTGCAATGACCAAACGGCGCTATCGCCGCCTGCTACCGCTTCTACTTGCGCTATGTTATTTTACGGTGATCTATTTTCCATTCATTGCCTTCAACCGCTACGGTTACCCTAACATGGCCCTGCTTATCCTATTCGGAGCTTGCCTGATTGATCAGGGTATTACCTCCTACACTCAACGTAACCGAAGTGAGCTGGAGAAAAGGAGAGTGACTACAACATGAAAACACTTATAATTATCCCTGCGTATAATGAAGAGGGCAGCATTGCCAAAGTTATTGCAGATATCCGCCACCATGCTCCCTCGGTAGATATCATCGTGATCAACGACGGTTCTAGCGACCGGACAGAGTGCGTTGCAACCGAAGCAGGAGCCCGCGTGTTAACCCTTCCGTATAATGTCGGTATCGGCGGAGGAATGCAGACCGGCTATATATACGCTCAGAGAATGGGCTACGATATTGCCGTACAGATGGACGCCGACGGACAGCATCCGGCAGCCGAGCTACCCAAACTGATTGAGCAAGCCAAGACGTATGATCTGGTGATTGGCTCCAGATATGTTGAAGCTACGGACTACCGTTCTCCTTTGCTCCGTCGTACCGGTATTCTATTCTTTTCAGCGCTCGTCTCTCTTGTCACCCGCCAGCGCTTCACGGATACGACGAGCGGATTCCGAGCTGCTGGACGGAAGGTGATTGATCTATACGCCGATTACTATCCGATGGATTACCCGGAAGTCGAATCGATCGTCTACCTGAAGCGAAGGGGCTGCAGCATCACAGAGGTACGGGCGGAAATGCACGAGCGCCAGGCCGGCAAATCCTCGATTACACCGATCAAATCTGTATACTACATGATCAAGGTTACACTGGCCGTACTCATGAGCGCACTACGGTTCAACCGAACGGCGGTGAGCAAATAAAATGCTTATTTACGTCATTTCAGTAGTGATTGCTGGCTTGTTCCTTCTCTCCATTCTTGAATTGGTCAGAAGGCAGAAGCTGAAAGAGCAGTATTCATTGCTCTGGATTCTGTTCAGCGTTATTCTGCTAATTATCTCATTCAATGTCAGTCTGGTCGAAAGGATTGCAGAATGGCTCGGTGTAAAATATGCGCCTGCCGTTCTTTTTCTGTTCGGCCTCTTATTCTGTTTCGCTATCATACTTCACCTCACCATCGTCATTACGAGACTCACCTCGCAGGTACTGCGACTGACCCAAGAAATGGCGATTCTGAAGGAACGGGAGGATTACCATGGACAAAATGATTAGTTATCTTCTATTGCTTGGCAACATTGTACTTTTAGTCACCGGGCAAGTTCTATTCAAGATCGGACTGGGCCGTTCTGGCGGTCTGCACTGGGGTAAGCTTATCACTTCCCCGGCTATCATCGGCGGCGTCGGTCTGTACGGTATAGCTACTCTACTCTGGTTCGCTGTGCTGACTCGGCTCCCGTTAAGCGTCGCCTATCCTATGCAGGCATTTGCTTACGTTCTCGCCATGGTCCCAGCCTACTTTATATTCAAAGAGTCCATTACACCGCTGAAGCTAGCCGGCGTTGCTGTCATTTTGATCGGAGTCTATTTGCTAGCGAAGTCTTAATCAGATACACCTCTACTTATTTCAACGAAAAAGCCCTGGGGTTCGGTCTCGAATGCACCCCAAGGCTTTCAGATTCATACTATCTTTCCATCTCCACTAACTGTTTCACCGCCTGATCGGTCTCTTCAATCCGGCGGACCATCGGCTTGTTCTGCGCAGTTAGGTTGTCCACCGTAGCGAGCAATTCCTCAAGCGTAGCCGAGGATTGCTGCACAACTGCTACAAAGTCACTTACCGAACGCTCAATCTCTTCTGTCGATTCCTTAACGGAGGTTGTTACTTCCGTGATCTCCGAAGCACCGGACGCTAATTCCCCCACGCTGTGATTGATAGTCTTAAAAGCCTCCTGGGTTCGATTAACCAGTAACAGGCTCCGCGTCATACTATCAACATTCTCTTCAAGACGGATCTGCGACAAATCAGCTTGGCGGGTCGCTTGTCCAACATTCTCCGTAATCTGGGCAGCCGAAGCATTCGTTAGCTCTGCCAGCTTGCGGATTTCATTAGCGACTACCTCGAACCCTCGTCCTTGTTCTCCCGCACGTGCCGCCTCAATACTGGCGTTGAGTGATAGAAGACTGGTCTGACTTGCGATTTCCTGAATGGAGTTAGTTAGCTCGGAAATGAGATGGATATTCGCTACTAAAGCGCTGATTTCCTCTTTCATACTATTCATATTACTGCTGAATGCATCGATGGTGCCTGTAAGCTGGTCGACGACATCGTGGCCCTCTACGGAGGACTGCTTCGCTACCCCAACAGTGCCAACCAACTGATCGAGCTGAGCAAACAGATGATTCACCTTCTGGTTCGAAGTGTAAATATGATCCGAAATCGTGCCGATGGTCTCCGTCTGCGCTGTTGCTCCGGTAGCCATCTCCTGAAAGGCGACATTCATCTCTTGGAACGCCTTCTGATTGTCCTGGCTGTTATCCCGAATCTCACTGATGCTGTTCGATATGGTAAGGGTTGCTTCCGTGGTTACCTTCTCCCGTTCCAATTCCTTGTTGAGCAGCTCCGTGGCCTCCTCACTCAAGGAGTTCACATGACGCATCATCCTTCTGCTTAAATACGATTGCGAAATTAGAACCGTTGATGCCAAAAGGTAATAGAACATATAAGTAAATATAGCTTCACTCGTAGCCAAATGCTCATCGACAAAAATAAAGTGGTTGGTAAAAATCAATATGAGTCCGGCGGCGAATCCGCTCCAGACAACCTTCTGGCTATTGTACATCAGGCCGATAGAGAGTACAAAAAAGGCAGACAACACCTTGCTCGTCGTTCCCCCGCCATCTATGAATGAAACAAGCGAAACGATAAACATCCCTACAATAGATACAATCGATATCCATTTCTCAAATCTGCGAGCCAGATGTAGTGTCCATACAGCAATTAACAGTACGGCATTAGGAATCATAATCCTCACACTAGATGATACTTCAGAACTAGAACCTAACAATAATAACAAGGTGATTACTACGGTTAAAGTTATAATCGAACAAATTAACTGATTCCTCTTGCGCATATCGTGGTAAATATACTGATCTTGCTGTTGATTCCCTACCATTCCTACCTCCTGGAAGTCAAAAAAATTTATATAGTATAAATAAATATATCGGACTGCCCCATAGAAATATTTATAATATAAAAATAAAATTTAGATTTTTTTAATACTTTTGATCTAGGTTCATAGACCCCCTTCTCATCTCCATGAATTCAGATATAATAGATGTAATTTTAAGATAAATGAGGGATCACAATGAAGCGCTGGTTAGCCAGCTCACTTAAGCACAAACTGTCATTCATGCTTGTCTGCTCACTGCTGATTCCACTACTTCTACTTGGTGTTGTTTCCTATCAGCTAGCCTCGTCAGTTACCGAAGAGAATGCTAAACAATCTGGTATGAACACGCTGCGGCAGATCCGTACTAATCTGGAATTCATCGTACTGGACGCGGAGAATATGTCTGTGTTCCTAATCGGACACAGCGATACGCAGAAGTATCTTACCCGTAGTGATAATGACGCCAACGAGTATTTGAAGATGATCGGCTTCCTCACCAATTTGGCCTTCTCCAAAAAATACATATCCGACATTACGATTCAACCAAACGGTACAAGACCTGCTCTATCTACCTTCTTCAACTATACCGTAACCCGCTCCGGGGCCCCAGATCCGTTAATGATAGATCCTAACTACTATAAGGAACATTCTAAATACTGGACCTCCCTGTATGAAAATGAGACGATTAACGGTCCAGAACGGGTAATCTCGCTCATGCGTCCAATCCGTGACATCAACAATTTCAAGACGCTCGGAAACCTGACGATCAGCCTTAATGAAGAGGTTATCTCTACCTATCTGAAGACATCGGGTCTGGTCAGCAACGGGTACGTTCTTCTGCTCGACTCCGACGGGGTCATTATCTCAGGTGGTGAACCAAAGTGGCTGAAGCATAAAGCGACCGACCTGTTCCCTGGCTTGACGATCTCGCGTGACGGAAGTGTTGTAAGCGGTTACGGTCAAGGTGAGGACAAGAAGACAATTCTATTCGACCAGCTCCCAAGCGTTCAATGGACCTTGATGGGCGTCATCCCTTATAGCGAGTATAAAGCCCAGAACCGCTTCGTACTCTCCTTGACGGCGATAGCCTTGACGATCTCAATCATCCTGCTAGTGGGGCTTGTATTCTATCTTGTCCATCGGGTGACGAGACCGCTCTCGCGCTTATCGGCAGTACTAAAGAGCGCCAACCCAGACGGTGAAATGCCTCGCTTCCCGGTTACTACGACAGATGAGATCGGTCAATTGATGCATACCTATAACAAATTCAGCAATCGGATCGTTCATTTGACTGAACAGGTAAGAGAGAATGAGGCCCGGAAGAAGGAAGCTGACATGAGGGCTCTACAGGCACAGATCAATCCTCATTTCTTATACAACACGCTGTCCTCAGTTCATTGGATGGCCTTAATGAACAAGGATGAGCGGATAGCGGAAATGGTCGGATCACTGAGCGATTTTCTCCGATTCAGTCTGAACAATGGGGATGAATTCTGCGCTGTATCGCAGGAAATCGCCCATGCCCGGCACTATGCACAAATCCAGTCGATCCGCTTCCCTGATCAGTTTGAGATTCACTTCATCATTCATCCTGCCCTGGATCAACAAAGGATGCTGAAGCTTCTACTCCAGCCTCTGATCGAGAATGCACTAATCCATGGCATTCAGAAGAAGCAGCAGCCAGGCACGATCCACGTCATCGTGGATTATATCGATGGTCACATGAGGTTTACGGTCGAGGATACAGGCGTCGGCATGGAGAAGGAAGTGCTAAGAGGGCTGCAGAAGCAGCTCGATTCCGCGCTGTACGGAGACGATGCGTCTGGCAGCTACGGACTGCGGAATGTCCAGCGCAGGCTCGTGCTGCATTATGGTATGGATTCTCGTTTAATGATAGACAGCGTACCGGGACAAGGCACCAAAGCGACATTTACAATACCGGTCAAGGAGGCAAGGGAATGATTCGATTATTAATCGTAGACGATGAAGTTATTATCCGAAATGGGTTAAGCACCGTTATTGACTGGCAGGGGCTCGGTTTCAAATTACTGGCCCCAGCCGCATCCGCCGAGGAAGCCTTGGAACGATTCGTGGAGGAGAAGCCGCATGTCATCCTGACAGATATCCGCATGGCTGGCAAGAGCGGGCTTGATCTCGCTCGTGAGGTACATCTTATCAACCCACAGATCGAGACAATTATTCTAACCGGCTACGATGATTTCAAGTACGCACAGCAGGCTATTCGCTTCGGAGTCAGTGATTATCTACTAAAGACGAGCCGACCGGAAGAGATCATTCGAACGGTGATGAAAGCGAAGCAGCATATATTGCAACGACGCGAGAATGCCAGGCAGGACCATACACATCGCCTAACCTACCGCAATCGTCTACTGGAGCGCCTGCTGACAGAACAGACCGGAGAGGAGTCCCTCATCAACGAGTGCGACCGGCTCTTACCGCGGATTCAGATCAATCCGCATGCAAACGGATCGCTACAGGCCGTCGTTGTGACGACCAGTGGTTGGGGGTCTCAGCCGCAAATTCGGAGCCGCCTGCTCTTCGCCGTAGATAACTGTCTGAACAATTTACTGGAGTGCGAGACGCTACTTCGTAATGATGATATTGCTCTTGTGCTAAGGAGTGCCACTGTAGCGGAAGGTCGAACACTGCTGAAGCAAGCAGCTTCTCAAATCCGCCAGACTCTGAAATGCGAGCTATTTGCTGCCATCGGCACGGAGGTCAGTCAAGTCAGTGACTTGCATGAATCTTACCTTCAAGCCCTCTATGCCTCTACATTCCGGGGATTGGTCGATGTGAATGACATCATTACATATGAACAGGTAAAAGACCGCAACGGCGGTCGAACCGTATGCTCGCTGGAAGAGGAAGCTGAATTAGCCAGTCTTCTGCAGAACGGCGGTTCTATTGAACTGAAAGCGTGGGTCACGGACACCGTTGGCAAGCAGCTCAAGGACCCGGAGTTAACCCCCGAATCGATGCACGCCTTCCTTATATCCATTGTTGTATCCGGCCATCGCTGGCTCGAACGAGTGATGCGAGCAATCGGCAAAGGCGATATTCCCGCGCTAGTAACCGCCAAGGATCTTCCAGAATCATTCAGCTTAGTCATCGAACCCGCCGAGTCTCTGTTCCAGCATTTGATTGCGATCCGCGATGCCTACCACAAGTCAGCCGCAGATGGACCATCCTCTTACATCCAGCAATCAGTGGCTTACATTCAAGAGCACCTCGATAGCAATATTACTTTGCAGCAGGTGGCTGGGGCCGTGCATCTGCATCCTCATCATTTCAGCGAAGTATTCAAACGGGAGATGGGGATCAACTACATAGAATTTGTAACACGAGAGCGAATGCGGAGAGCTGAGGAACTGCTTACCCAATCTCCCGCCAAAATTAGTGAGATTGCCAAGAGTGTAGGATATGAAGATATCAAATACTTCGGCCAGCTGTTCAAGAGGCATACAGGCAAGACCCCTTCCGAATTCCGTAGTAAAAATTAATATATTCGCTTTTCAGCACCAAGAAGGTTGGATGAAGCTAGGGTCTGAGGAGCGGAGCGTACGTTCTGGGTACGTGAGCACCGGAAGACCCGGCTGAATTCAAGATTCGATGCCGAGTTACTTCCTGATTTACATCGTGATCAAAAGCGGACTTTTTGAACTTCCTTTCCGAATTTTGTCTCCCCTTGTGCTGTATATTGTCCCCTTCTGCAGGGCGACTCTTGCTCTTATACTGAACCTGAATACATAAAGGAGGGGAAGTCGTGAAGAAATTATTGCTACTCACATTGATGTTCGTATTTACGGTTTCATTGATCGGTTGCTCATCCGGCGGGAATCAATCTGCAGACCCGGGGAAGACGCCGACCGCTAGCAGTGGAGATGGAAACTCTGCCAAGAAGAACGAAGAGAAAGTGAAGCTGTCCTTATGGCATAACTTCACCGGAAATGACCTTCGTGCCACGATGATGCGAGATCAAATCGATAAATTCCAGAAGGATCATCCGAATATCGAGCTCGATATTCAGGCCATCCCACCGGACGGATATAAGACACGTCTGAAGACGGTCGCAGCAGCGAATGAGATGCCCGATGTGTTCATGATGTGGCCGGGAGCGATGACGAAGGAATTCCATGATGGTGGGCTTATTCAACCGATCAACGCCCTACTGGACAGTAAGCCGGAATGGAAAGACGGATATTTACCAGGCTCCTTCGACTCCTTCACGATCGACGGCAACATATACAGCGCTACACTCGGGTTGACGCCAACATCGATCCTTTTCTATAACAAAGCGATTCTTAATAAATACAATCTTGATGTCCCGAAAACTTGGGATGAATTGTTGAATGCAGTCAAAGTGATTAAGGAAGGCGGTTTAACACCAATCGCTCTCGGCAATAAAGCCGCCTGGCTCGCACAATCCAGTATCATCAGCTCGTTGGCTGACCGTGTAACCGGAACGGAATGGTTCCTGAAGGCAGCCCCTCAAGACGGAGCCAAATTTACAGATCCGGAATTTGTGCAAGCGCTGACATATCTGCAGGACCTCTGGAAAGCAGGCGCCTTCCAAGAGGGCTTCAACAGCATCGATAACACGCAAATGGAAGTGATGTTCGCCCAAGGGCAGGCCGCAATGATGATTGACGGCGGATGGGCGCTCTCCAACTTGGCCGCTAACGCAACGCCTGAGCAATTGAAGGATATGGGGGCTGCAGTTCTACCTTCGATCCCTGGCGGCAAAGGTAACCCGAATTCCCTCTCTGGCGCGCTCGGATCGGCCTTCGGACTGAGCAGCAAGGTTGAAGGTAGCCGGTTGCAAGCTGCATATGATCTGATCTATGCCTTGTCTGGACCAGACGTACAGAAGATGACGCTCGACAGCAGTAACCTTGTTAGCTATAAGGCTGAACTCGACGAGAGCAAGGTATCGCCGATATTCAGCGAAGTTTACAAGCTCGTCAACAGCGTTGAGAGGACCCCAGTATACGACGGCCTAATGACTTCGGCTGGTTCGGATGCTGTTAATAACGGATTGCAGGAGCTGTTAATGGGCGGAGATCCGCAGAAGATCGCGCAGAAGATTCAGGACGCGCAAGCGGCATCCTTGAAATAAATCGAACCACCGCCACTTATAGAAGTTGAACAAAAGAATGCAGGGAATAGGCAAGAGGATTGAATATTCTAAAGAACCATTTTAGACTATTCAACCTTGGTGAAATGATTCTGGAGAAGCTAAGAGCTTTCTGTAAGAAAGCTGCTTCGGAAGCATATGCTGCGTTCGCCTTTGTGAATGGATTTCTACCTCGTTAGATT